>JAHDGP010000182.1 GCA_020627525.1 Bacteroidota bacterium | reverse complement strand
CATTATTTTTGCGATGATGACTTCTTTAGGGAAAGATCCAGGGGATGACTTGGGAATCAGGTTAAGTGGAATAATTGCTGCGATACTTTGTATTTTGGCAGGCTTATATTTTATCAATTATGATGAAAAAAAATTACTCAAAGAAATGGATGATATTGAAAAAAACGCCCATTAAACAATGTCAGGATTAGTGATAAGATCGAACAAACATGTGCAAATATTTTTTTTCAAAATATTAATTATCAGCACCTTGAAGTGTGATTTGATGGTTTTTAAATTGGTCTTATCACTTATATAATAAATTTATGTAAATTGCGGAACATTGGATTTATAAAAACACAAATATGAAAACGTTTAGCTTTCCTGAGGACTTTTTATTTGGTACAGCAACGGCTGCATTGCAAATAGAGGGAGGTGATAAAAATAACAACTGGTATGAATGGTGCGAACTGGGTAAAATCACTGATGGAACGCATTGTATTGTTGCAAATGATCATTGGAATCGAGTGGAAGAAGACATTGATTTAATGAAGCAATTAAATTCTCAAACTTATAGAATGGGAATCGAATGGAGTCGAATCGAACCAAAGCCAAATGAGTATAACAAAGAGGCGATGGACCATTATCGAGATGAGATTGAGCAGCTTATAAAGGCAGGTATCCATCCTTTGGTTACACTTCATCATTTCACCAATCCGCTTTGGTTGGAAAAAAAAGGGGCTTGGACCAATTCTGAAGCTATTGATCACTTTTTAAATTTCACAAACTATGTTGTTGATCAGTTAGGTGATATCGTTTCTGATTGGGTAACGATTAACGAACCCAATGTCTACCTGACTTCGGGTTATTTTTTAGGCTTGTTTCCTCCGGGAGAAAAAGGCAGTACCCTGACATATTTTAAGGCTGCAAAAAATATGATTTTAGCGCACTTAAAAGCTTATAAATTAATCCATAAAAAAAGAAAAGAAAAAAATCTCACAGGCACAAAGGTTGGTGTTGCCCACCATCTGCGTATTTTTGAGCCAAAGAATGGCACTCGGCTTGAAAAATTGAGTTGCAAGTTAATCAGTCGCTCCTTTCAAGGTATATTTTTAGAAGGAATGACTTTGGGCAAGCTCATTTCGCCTGTTGGTTCAGGTTATCCCGAAGGCAAAGGTGTTTTTGTAGATTTCATTGGCATCAATTATTATTCAAGAGACATCATTGAAGGCACTTTCAATCCTTTGGTTATGTTTGGCAATCGTCTGGTAAAAGAAGGAGCTCCTACAAACGATTTAGACTGGGAAATTTATCCAGAGGGTATTTATAGGCTTTGTAAAGACGTGTATGCTAAATACAATTTGCCAATTTATATAACAGAAAACGGCACTTGCGACGCAAATGATGACTTTAGAACCAAATATATTTACGATCATTTATTTTATTTGCATCGTGCAATAGCAGAAGGGGTTCCCGTTCAACGATACTATCATTGGACTTTGATGGATAATTTTGAGTGGTTAGAAGGATTTAGTGCAAGATTTGGGTTAATTAAATGTAACTTTGACACATTAGAAAGAGTAATAAGACGTAGTGGTCATTTTTATAGTGAATTATGCAAAGAAAAAGCTGTAACGGATTCGATATATGAAAAATATAAAGATAGCTTTTAAGGTATTTATAAATATATAAGGAAAAGAATTTTAGTGAAGAATGATTGAAAAATTAGAGCAATCTTTTAGAGAAAGGTATAACATAAAACCTACAATGTTAAAGTCCCCTGCCAGAATAAATCTTATTGGGGAACACGTTGATTATTGCAATGGCATGGTAATGCCCGCTGCTATTGACAAAAAATTACTTTTTGCTTTTGCAAAAAACAATTCAAAAGTAATAAATGTAATCAGTGAAAATTATGACAATAGTTTTTCTTTTGATTTAGAAAATTTGTCTTGTTATCAAGAAGGCAGTTGGGGTATTTACATACAAGCCATCATTGAAATTTTATTAGAAGATGGATACAACTTAGAAGGTTTGGATTGCAATATGTTAGGCAATATTCCCATAGGTGCAGGACTCTCTTCTTCCGCTGCTTTGTGCTGTGGTTTTTTATCCTCCATCAATAATTTATTTGATTTTAATATTTCTGCTTTTGAATTGGGATTAATAGCTCAAAATGCAGAGGTAAGAATTGGTTTGAACTGCGGATTAATGGATCAATATGCCGTTTTATTTGGCAAGAAAAATAAATTCATCCATCTTGATTGCCGCAATCTAACACATCAATATTTAGAACTTGATCTTGGAAAATATGAGTTGGTCCTCATTGATTCTAAAATCGAACATGACTTAAAAGCAGACAGTTTTTACAATGACAAAAGGAAAGCCTGCGAATCGGCAGTTAGAGTCATTGCTGAAAATTATCCAAAAGTAAATTCATTAAGAGATGTTGATAATATAATTCTACAAAATATGATTAACATTCTAACTTTTGAGGAGTACAGCAGTGCAAGCTACGTTATCAATGAAAACAAAAGGGTAAAAGAAGTCGCAAATGCTATTATTAAAAATGACCTTGATACGATAGGTCAAAAATTATTTGAAACACATCAAGGGTTGAGTAAAGATTTTGGGGTGAGTACCATAGAAATGGATTTTTTAGTAGACCTTGCTAAAACAGAGGAATCTATTATTGGTGCAAGGATGATGGGAGGTGGATTTGGTGGCTGTACATTGAACCTTATTGAAAGTGCAAATAAAGAAATTGTTTTAAATCGAATGTTGAAAAAATACCAAACAAAGACAAATATTAATGCAGAAATCTATTACATTGCGATTGACGACGGTATTCAAATATTAAACTAAAATAGCAATTGAACACACTTTCTTTAACAGAACAACCACATAGGCGCTACAATATTCTAACGGGTGATTGGGTTTTGGTCTCGCCGCACCGAACTAAAAGACCTTGGCAAGGCAAGACAGAAAAAATAACCAAAGAAGTCAAACTTAATCACGATCCTAATTGCTACCTCTGCAAAGGCAATACGCGTGCAAACGGAAAAGTCAATCCTGACTATGAATCTACCTATGTTTTTCAAAATGATTTTGCTGCATTAATTGACGGTCCTCAAGCCAATTATGAAAATGATTTATTGTTGGCAAAAAGTGAATCTGGAATTTGTAGAGTTGTTTGTTTTTCGCCTAATCACGGGCTTACATTGGCAGAATTAGAAACAGGAAATATTGTAAAGGTAATAGAAACATGGCAGGACCAGTACCAAGAGTTAAGTGCAAATTCGAATATCAATCACATACAGATTTTCGAGAATAAAGGTGCTATAATGGGCTGTAGCAACCCCCACCCTCACGGTCAAATTTGGGCGCAAGCATCCATTCCGCAAGAAACATTGAAAAAATCCATCCAACAAAAAAAACATTGGGAGCAAAAAAAGCAAAGCTTGTTATCTCGCTATTTATCTCAAGAACTAGAAATCGGTGAAAGAATTATTGCTGAAAACGAACACTTCGTTTCTCTCGTACCATTTTGGGCAGTCTGGCCTTACGAAACCATGATCATCCCCAAAAGGCATTTGCAAAATATTACTCAAATGAATAAAGAAGAGCAAAAGTCTTTTGCGGAATCAATAAAAGTATTAACCCAAAAAATGGATCGCATCTTTGACACTTCTTTCCCTTATTCATCAGGCATCCATCAAAGCCCTACCAATGATGATGACAATGATCATTGGCACTGGCATATGTCTTTTTACCCTCCACTATTGAGGTCTGCCACTGTAAAAAAATTCATGGTTGGTTATGAAATGTTTGGCGAACCACAAAGAGATATTAGTGCAGAAATGGCTGCTAACAAACTGAGAGATTTGTAAAATCGCAACAAAATTCTAATCTAAAAAGCCACAGACGTACTGTAAATGATACGATAAGTGCTAAGATCACTTACCAGCCTTATTTTACAGCTGCAACACATTTGTAGGATTATCACACAAAACTGCTTTTTGACCCCTAACTGCGATAGGAGCTTTTAGAATTTGAGGATTTCGAGTCAAAATATTCAACCAACCCTCAGAATTAAAGTCTCTACCCGCAATATTGCTTTGATAAAACGGATGTGCCCTATTCATAATATCCTTCGGACGCAAATCCAATTGCTTTAGTAAGGCTTTCATTAAAGTTGGTGTCAACGGAATTTTGAAGTAATCAACTGGTCTTACGTGTTTGCTGACGGTTGCTGCAAATGCCAAAACTTTCTTACTCACTGAGGATGCTGGATCACAATAGATCATTATTTCTTCTTGATGTGTTTTCACTGGCATAACCCTAGGATTTTGATGTAGTAGTAATTTAAGCAAAAATTATGAAAAGTTCAAATATATCTCTTTTAATTTATGAGAATAAAAACCATAAGTAGTATTATCATTTCAATGAAGTTAGAACTTACTCTTTTCTGTGATGCGACAAATTGCCTGTTTCTTTCCCTAGTACACCAACCCCTTATTTACGCAATATCCAAGACTTGTTATTGTAGCGAAATTAGAGGTTGTTGTACTAGCTGAAGATCTTCCAAAAATTGTGATTCGATTCCTATAGGAAAGCTTCTTGATTTTCAGGACCTCTTATTGTATTATTTAAGCCCAAAAGCGAAACTTTATTTCCTATTTATTGTAGAAACAAATATCTTAAAAAATCAATATAAATGAAAAATATACTAAAGAATAGCCTAATTAATTGATCATAAAATAATTTTAGCGTACTTTTGTTTTTCAATCCCATTTTACTGCGCTCCACACACCATTGTTTGTTTTGATTTCCCTCATATTGTAATTATACTAATAGGGTCTTCTGTTTTGCTATGTTTAATAGTGAAATGGTTTTCCATTATTTGTATGCTAGTTCCTAATATAATTAAGGATAAAAATGGCTTATAACATATTTCGTTTAATATTGGCAATAGTTTTTTGTACAAACTGTTATGGACAAGGTATAGATATATCGCAAACGGATGTTCATAGGTCCTGTGGTCATAATCAAATAAAAAATTCAATTGTTAAAGGTGAACTTGAGCGTGCTAATTTTGAACAAAAATTAATTGATAAGAAAAATAGTGCTCAACCTTATAAAATGATGGAAGATTCTATCGTTTTGCCTGTGGCTGTTCACTTTCAAAATTTTGCAACCCTCGATACGGCATGCTTGATAAACCAAGCAATTGATGCTATACAACGTCTAAATGCTGATTTTCACGGAACCAATGCGGACATCAGTAATTGGGGACTAGATCAAGCATCTTTTCCGACAATCACTAATGGTGCTTCTAAGATCACATTTTGCCTAGCGACCTTTAATCATCCAGAGGGATATAATTTGGAGGATGGGGATCTTTCAATAACATTTAACCAAACATCTGGTGATAATAATGTAGATTGGGAAGGCTACTTAAATATTTATGTAAGGGACATTTTATCATATGCAGGCTATTCTCCCCCTGGAGGATTTGGAAATGGAGATGGAGTCACGATTGATGATAATTATTTTGGAACCATTGAATGCAACGGCATTCCAATAGAAGCAAATTTCAGTTTAAATAGAACTGTTACCCATGAAATTGGTCATTATTTGTTTTTAGAGCATACCTGGGGACCTAGTCCGATTGATACTGATACTTCCATAACTTGTGCTGAAGACGATTCTGTAGAGGATACGCCACTTGCTGGAACTGGACATTATGGTTGTCCAGCGATTGGTCAAATGAGTTGCGGAACACTTGATTTGACAATGAATTTTATGGAATATGTAAACGATCAGTGCATGTATATGTTTACAGCTGGTCAGGTAGAAAGAATGGAGTTGTATGCAGGCACTTTCATGACTGCACTAACAAGCAACAAGTTTTTTGTTTGTGATGGATATAGTTATTGTATGACTTTGCCAGGTCAAAACGATTGTACCCCAACAGAAGGAAATTTCAGAATTGAAAATGTCAATAGTGAAAAATCTTTGTTAGTTGTGGGTGGAGATCTCGACGATTTTGCAAAAGTTGTTCAGTGGGATTGGATTGGTTGTGATTACCAGCAGTGGTATCTTGAACCTCAACCAAATGGTTTTTATAAAATATTTGCCAAACACAGCAATAAGGTTATTGATGCTATTTTTCCAGACGGGATAGCATTCCAGTTTTCTGATGATAGTTTTTTAACACAGTTTTGGAGTATAGTCCCTGATCCTAATGACAATTGCATTTTTCAAATAAAATCGGCTGTAGATGAAAACTATGGTTTGGGAATTATTTATCAGTCTATTTTTAATGGTTGGAATTTACAATTACAAGAATTACAACCCAATAACAATGCTCAAAAATTCAGGTTCCACAATTTAAACCCTTCCTTAGCCACCTCACAAATTAATTTAAACTTAAAAATATTTTTACAAGGAGCTTATGACCCAAGTTCAGGTCAAATGAATGATAAATTAAGATCACAAGGTCTTATTCCAATTACAAATCCATATGCAACAGATGCTGATTTTGACCACATAAGTTCTGAATCTACTTCTCCTCAAGTTTTAACACAAACGGGAGAGAATGCCATCATTGATTGGGTATTGATAGAGATTAGAAGAAAAACAGATCCATCTGTGATTGTTGAAAGTAGAGCTGCCTTATTGCAAAGTGATGGTGATATTGTTGATACTGATGGTGTTAGCCCAATTAGTTTTCAATCATTAGCCAATAACTATTATGTGGCAATCAAACACAGAAATCACTTAAGTGTAATGACGCAAAATCCTATTTTATTAGATGAAAATACGGTTATAGATTTTACAGATCCAAACTTTACTTTATTTGGTCAAAATGCAATGCAGATAACCAATAACAATGTTGGAGTAATGTGGGCAGGCAATGCTAATTCTAATGAAAATATCATTTTCCAGGGAATCAATAATGATACCAATGAAATATTCTTTGAAGTACTTACAAACGATTCCAATGTACAAGGTGCTGTCAACTTCATATACAGTGGGTATCATAAATCTGATGTCAATATGGATGGAGAAGTGATTTATCAGGGAGCCAATAATGATGCCAATGTAATCTTCTTTAATACATTGATTCATCCAGAAAATAGTACAGGGTCAACCAACTTTATTATAACGGAACAGATGCCTTAGAGATTATTTGATTTAATGAATTTTAAATCCTTGATTAATTGTTTAATTGGGACCATTTAACAGTATATTTTGGTCGGTAAATCATTTTAGGAACGCCTCATAAATAAGTGTCTGAATTTGATTTTTTATTTTGATTTTATTCAAGACGGTTTTACGAAGCATAGCCAAGCTACGTTGAGTAAAACCAACGAAGAAGAAAATCAAAAGTTAATTATCAAAACGGAAAATTATTTTTGAGTCGTTCCTTAGCAACTACTTTTCACAAAAAGACTCTATCAAAACCTTAATTGTAGATTTAATTTAAAATATAACTGACCATCTTTTTCTTTGTAAATTTTGCCAAATCTGTGTCGTGTGGTTGAAGGAGTATCTAATTTGATATTTTCATAAAGATAATCTTTTAAACTTTTCATATCAACAATATGAAAACCAACAAAATCACCTGATTTTTTCATTACAATAGTTCCATTCGCAAGATAGTCTCCGTCCCACTTTTTACCTGCAAAAAAGCCAAGCAAAACATCAATTAAAAGCCTTTTTATTTTTATTTCTAATGTTTTCTTTTCTCCATATTTTATATTTTTATTTAATAAACCTTCATTGTGTATTTCATCAACTATTTCTGAAATTTTTGAAATCCTTTTTTTGTAAAAACTCAATAAAAGATGTTCAACAATTTTTGGCATTAAACTATCAGAAATTTTTAAATTATGCTGCATTGATTCTTTTTCTGCTCCAACATAACTTAGAGAACCACCTAATTCCTCAATGTAAGTTAGTCTATCTTTTAGTTTATTTTTTGTATTAATTTGATTTATTTCATCTATTTTAGACTGATTTATTCTGTTTACCTTAAAAACAAAATTAGTATTACCTGAAGCGTTTAAGAGAGTAGGTTTACTTCCCAAGTAAGATTTTATACCGAAACCCTCATTTTCCTTTTCAATTTCATCATTATTTATGTTTAATAGTATATCCGATTTTTGACTACTTGTTCCTCCTTTGACAATATTAAACCCTAAGCCTTTTTGGATTATTTTAAAATCAGGTATCTTAAAAGTAGATCGTCCTTCTTTAATTGATTCAGTCAGTTTTTTTAAAGTTTTTTTATTTAAAATATTACTTATATCTATAATTTGAGACTTTTCGTTTTTAAGGTTTACTGATTTTATTGTTGACTTATCTATTATAAAAAAATCTAAATCAAGATTTCTTGTTGTCACTTTTGAAACATTAAAAAAATCAACTTTTTTATTTAAATTTTTATCTCCCAAATAAAGTCTTTGTTCGGCTAATAATTTTACAAAAACTAATAATTCAGTCCATTCTCCTTTATTTTTAGTTTCTTTCATTTTAGAGTTTACAAATATTTTTAAATGATTTAGCATTTGGTTACCTACTTCCCTAATGGCATCAATTGCAACACTATTTCCTAATTGTTTAATTGCTTGAGTTTTACTAACTGGAAACTCAAAATCTTCAGGAAAACCTTGCATCCTTTTTCCTTGTTTCAC
>JAHDGP010000181.1 GCA_020627525.1 Bacteroidota bacterium | reverse complement strand
TCACAATAAACATTGTAAGTGTCTCCATCACGAGAATAGGTTGTTAAGTCATCTTGCGTAAATGAAAAAGGAGTTGTTGCGCCCCATTCTGGACTTAAAAATTCAGGTGTGTTTATAGGGATAACATTACCAGATTGATCAACAAATACATCAAAGGTTAGAGGCTGCCATCTGTTGAAATCTTGTAGATTGTCATTGCCAGGATAGTCCAATAACAAAGAAGGATTAACTGGTTGGTAAAAGTTATTTTCATAATCATTTTGTTCATTACTACCATCTTGTAAACCAAAATTAATTATATGTTGGGCTAAATAGTTACCCAAAGCTGCTGGGTCGCCAAAAGAATAATTTTGATTGGTAACAGTAATGTCATAGCCCAAATCAGCCATGTACTGATCATATTGAGGGAACATCGTTGAAGCTGCTGGCGAATTTTGAAAACGATGTCTTAGCAAACGATACATAGCATAACTAATAGCCTCTTCATTATCAGCATTTGGTGATATTGATTGGAGAATCCCGTTGAAAGGACATGTGTATCCATCAATTGTGTTTCCTAAAAAGTAAGGCTCAGAATTACTTTGATACACTGTCCAAGCATCATACATCACTACAGAAGCATGAAACAAATTTCGTGCATGTACAGTCGGACGTGCATAATCATTTCTAATAGATTCCAGCAGTAATTCCATCCAGTTTCTAGCAACTGATTGGTTGGGATCAATGGTAACAGTGCTAACTGGAGCTGCAATAGGAGCACTTTCTAATTGTTCAGATGGGAGGTTTTCAGAGGTGTATTTTAGATCATTATCTGAATTGTTAATAGAGAAAATATTAAATAGAGGAATGACCCATATACATAGGAGGAATAAGTATTTCATTTTTAACAATAATTTGTTTTGGTCTGGTTAAAGGCTCTAAGATACTGAATTGGATTTGAAAATTTTATAATATAAATCCGTTATCTTACGCCTATATTTATTTTTAGCCGTTGGCATATTGTTGGTTTTATTAAGAATAGCCCATAATTTGAAAATGCTACATTGGTTATTGAGTTAAAGCGCTTTTTTGCTGAATATTAGGACTGTTGAACCCAAAACAGCTGAGAAATTTCAAAAAAAGCAAAGTATTTTTTGATTGAAATAGGGGATTTCTCAATTTCACTGGTTAGACAATTGTAAGTACTTAACTATTCTTTCATCATTTAAATTTTTATTTTGAAAAAATATCTTGTAATAATTATAGTTTTCTTTTGCAATCTAATTTTATTTGCTCAAAAAGATTCAAACGAAGATTTGAAAAACGGTGAATGGTCTTCCAATATTGAGCAGGCAACAGAAAAAGCAACAAGCAACAATGCATCCATTCTAATGGTTTTTGCTGGCTCTGATTGGTGTCGTCCCTGTATGCAGTTCAAAAAAGAAGTTTTGGAAACCAGTCAATTTGTGAAATATGCCAATCAAAAACTAGAGGTGCTTTATTTGGATTTTCCTGCAAAGAAGAAAAATAGATTAAGTCCTGAAGTAACAAAACACAATGAAGCACTTGCCGAAAAATATAACCGTTCAGGAGTTTTTCCAAAGGTAGTTCTTGTTGATGCAAATGGAAATGTTTTGAAAGACATTGCCTATACCAATCAAAATGCCGATCAATTTATTTTGGAATGTGAGCAAATATTAAGTAAATGAAATACACTTTTTTTGTAATAATATTGTTTCAATTGTCCTTGCAGGCACAAGAATTGTCAACAGCAAAAAAGGAACTGAAATTGATGGGTTGTCGCTTTGAGTTGACAACAGTTGCAATTGATGAAGCGATTGCTTGGAAAGCATTAAATGCAGGAGTGAAAGAGATTGAAAGAATTGAAAACTTGATTTCTTCTTGGGATGAAAATTCACAAACGAGTGCTATAAATGCAAAAGCTGGAATCGAACCAGTTGTCGTTGATAAAGAATTGTACGATTTGATTTTTAGATCAAAAAAAGTATCTGAACTGACCGACGGAGCTTTTGATGTTTCGTTTTCCTCAATGCCATACATTTGGAAGTTTGACAAACAAGAACAAGCCTTGCCAGATAATGATATTGTTATAAATGCAAAGTCAAAAATTAATTGGAAAAATATTGTTTTAAATAAGGAAAATAGTAGTGTGTTTTTAAAAGAGGAAGGTATGAAAATTGGCTTTGGAGCCATTGGAAAAGGTTACGCTGCCAATAGAGCCAAAGAAATTATTGCTTCTATAAAAGGAGTGAAAGGAGGTTTGGTTAATGCCAGTGGTGACTTGGTTGCTTGGGGTGAAAATGGAAAGTCAGATGGTTGGAAAATTCAAATTGCCGATCCCAATAATGCTGAAAAAGCTTTAGGATGGATTGGGTTGTATGATATGGCAATTGTCACCTCTGGCGATTATGAAAAATATTTTACCAATAATAATAAAAGATACGCGCACATTATCAATCCCAAAACAGGCTACCCTACTACAGGAATAAAAAGTGTAAGTGTTATTTGTCCCGATGCAGAGTTGGCAGATGCATTGGCGACTTCGGTTTTTGTATTGGGTATTGAAAAGGGAATGAATTTAATCAATCAATTAAATAAAATAGAGTGTTTGATAATTGCCGATGATAACAATATTCATCAATCAAAGAATTTAAATTTAAATAAAGAATGAAAAATAAATTGAATATAGTTATTTTATTATTTTCTATGATTTTTTTTAGCAGTTGTATGACTGTAAAATCTTATCAAAAGATGTATGTAAATAATGAAGAAATGGAATTGGCGCCAAAGAAGGTAGAAGTATTTGAAACCAATTTTGAAACGTATCGAGAAGGTTCTTCTGGTGCCAATGGTGGCAAAGTAGGAGGCGGTTGTGGTTGTAATTAATTTTATTATTATTTAAATGTGGGTATGAAATATTTAATTTTTCTTTTTAGTATAATTTTTATCAATGTGCTTGTTTTCGGACAAGAGGCAGACAGTAATTATAAAATGCCAGCCAATTCACCAGAAATTGAAGCCAACTTTTTAAGTAGTTATTATCACCAAGAGGGTGATAACGGAGCTGTAACAGGTGGAATAGGAACAGAAAAGTTAACAGATGTTGCAAATATATTTACATTAAATGTTCCATTGGATAGTATAAATTCAGTTAGTTTATTTGCAGGTGCAGATTACTACACCTCTGCTTCTACAGATGCGATTGACTTCAATGTTTCCTCAGCCTCTGTCAAAGATGTCAGAACATTCGGTACCTTGTCTTACAGTCGCTTGAATAGAAATAGAGGCTTGACTTATGGTGCAAAAGCAGGCTTCTCAGTTGAATATGATTACACCTCCTTTTCAGGAGGTTTGTCATTGACAAAAGAATGGAATGAAGGAAATACTGAAGTTACCTTGTCGGGACAAGCATTTATAGATACTTGGAAGACCTATTTTCCAAGAGAGTTGAGAAGAGAAGTAAGTGTGCCTACAAAAAATAGACGTTCTTACAATACCCAAATTTTATTTTCACAAATATTGAATAAGCGTTTACAAGTAGGCGTTTCTGCCGAAATGATTTATATGACGGGCTTGCTGTCAACCCCTTTCCACAGAGTTTATTTTTCAGATGTTTCAAAGCCCGATATAGAGCGTTTGCCTGATACAAGATTAAAATTACCGTTTGGTGTGCGCTTAAATTATTTCCCAATGGACAAGCTTGTCGTACGAAGTTTTTACCGTTTCTACTACGATGATTTTGGATTAATGGGACATACTGCCGAATTGGAGACACCTATAAAAGTAAGTGAGACATTCACTTTTTCACCCTTCTACCGATTTTATCAACAAAACAGTGCAGATTATTTCGCGCCTTACCAAGTGCATACAAGCGATCAGCAGTTTTACACATCTGACTATGATTTGTCTGCATTTACAAGCCATAAAGTTGGATTTGGAATAAAATACAATCCTGTTTATGGCATACTACGCAGCAAGCCATTTTTCAAAAAGGGAAAAGTATTCAAGATGAAATACATAGAGTTGCGAGCAGCATCTTATCAAAGAAGCACAGGGCTAAATGCGTACATTGGGAGCTTGAATATTGGGTTTGGGTTTAGGTAGGCTTTATAAGAGGGAGTGAATCCACCATGTCAATTCATTACAATAGCAAATGGAATGATATTTGACGGAGCCTAAGTGATGAGACCAATTTAAAAACCAATAAAATATAATTCAAAGAGTTAATAATTAGCATTTTGTAAAAAAAATATTTGTGTCTGTTAATTTGATCTTATCATTTAATTATAGGCTCGAAACCCAAAGCCCGAAGGGCTGATGTATTACTGGCAAAGCGATAGTGATTTTCAAAATTGTCAATATTTTGTTTGACTCTTTTAGCCAGTATTTAACGAGACTTCATTTAACTTTATTAGTTAATAAAATCCTCTTATCAATTGATTAGTAAAATTAGTGATAAATCTTTGCAAAAATGTAACGATTAGTTTACATTTGTAAAATGAGGGTTGTAAGGCAAACAGATCAATTTGCAGAATATGTAGAGAAACAAAACGAAAGTTTTAAAAAGAAACTTGCTTATATTTTGATAATAATTAAAGAGCATACGATTATTCCAACCAAATTTGTTAAACATCTTGTAAATACAGAATTTTATGAGGCTAGAATTCAAATAGGGAACGAATATAGAATTATTATTTTTTCGGTAGATGCTGAAAATATTATGGAAGCTACAGAAATAATTTTTCTAAATTGTTTCATAAAGAAATCAAAAAAAGATTACAAGAAAGCTATAGAACAAGCAGAGGGTATTTTAGACGAATACACCAATGTTGACGAATAAATACAAAAAAATGGTACAAAAAAAAGAGAAAGTTAAATCAAAAAGGAGAAAAATAAACACCACCAAAATTACCACTGGCGAGCAATGGTTGAAAAAAACGTACGGTAAAAAAGGTTCCACTAAAAGAGATGAATTAGAAGAAGAAGTTTGGACACTTTTTTATGGAGAACTCCTAAAAGAAAAACGCAAAAAGCTAAAATTAACCCAAAAAGAAGTAGCAGAAAAGATTGGTAAGACCCGTGCGTTTGTATCACAAGTAGAAACTGGTAGAGATGTGAGACTCTCCAATTTTGTAGCTATAGCTCATGCGCTTGGTATGAATTTATTACTAAAAGATGTAAGCTAATTTCATCCCTTCAAACATCCTTTTCACAAACCACGCCTAATTCACCAAGCAACATTATTCGAATCTGCTACAAAAGGTAACCTCAATTTCTCAAAAGATTTTATACTGCAAATTATACTTTGCTATTTCAAAAAAAACATTTAACTTAAAGCAAGCAATTTTTTTTATAATATAAATGTTCCCAACAATGAAGTTTCAACTTACGATGTTTAAGTTGCTCCTCATGTTATTATTACCCCTAATAACATTATCTGCACAAAATGATTTATCTATTAAATCTAGTGAGGTTTTACCACTGGCTAAAAATGTAGACCCAAATCGAGCATTGCTTCACAGAAAGCACAGTTTAAATAATCCCCAAAAGTCTAAGTTAAGTTTTAAATTAAACCCAGATTTAAATAATAAACAATCAACTTCTCAAAGTAGCAATACTGGATTTGAAGCGTTCTATATTGAATTCCCAATTGGTATTATGCGCACTATTACGAGTAGAGGGGATTATGGAAATATTTATTCTGTTGGATTTGGTTTTGGATTTATTAGTAGCAAAATGGAAGGTTCATTTATTTTTTTTACAGGTGGCTTGGGAAGAACCAAGGAGGGTATTCAATATTATCACGAAACTTTGGAACCTGGAACCAAAATATCTGGATTGACTCTTCTTGAATTTGATTTTGGATACAATATTTCACCAATTAAGAAGATTAGATTTTCACCAATGATTGGTCTTACTTTAGGATCATTTACTGAAATGAGAGGATCGCGGGATCGAGGAATACTAAAATATGAGGTTGAGGAAAGATGGATACCTAAAGTTGGGTTTGATATTTTTCTTTTACCTAAAGGCACAAATTTTATTTTGTTCTCAATGAGATTGAAATATCGTTATACCAATATATCCAAAAAAGGAAAGTTTGTAAAGGATGTAAACGTAATTAAACATATAGTTACATTAGGAATGAATTTTCTATCTAACGAATAAACAATGTCAAAATGGTACGATTTAAATTAATAATATTGATCATTGTAATTCTATTGGCAACGTCTTGTGATAAGGGTGATTGTTTTGATGGAAATACAATTATTGAAACAGATCCAAGTACTATCGAAATGAATTGGGTTGAAGTAGAAGGAGGCTCCTTTGAAATGGGATGCACAGCAGAACAATCAGAAGAAGTAGGGTATTGCCATCATTCTGAATTACCAATTCACACTGTTAGCCTTGATAGCTATTTGATTAATAAATATGAAGTGACCAATGAACAGTTTGTCAAGTTTTTAAATTCTAGAAATATTGAATGTAGCCATGATCAAAGTATTTATTATGATGTAAAATGGGGTGATGAATTGATTGCTGGTCTTAGTACAAAATCTGCAATTATTTATTCTGATGGAATATTTAATGTTAGTGATAGTTTAAGGAATTATGCTGTGAACAGTTTGCACTGGTATGGAGCAAAAGCATTTTGTGAATGGGTGGGAGGCCGTTTGCCAACAGAGGCGGAATGGGAGTTTGCTGCAAGAGGTGGTAATAAAAGTAAAGGGTATATTCACAGTGGAAGTGATGACAAAGAATTGGTCATTTTTTTTGTTGAGGATTTTTATAATGGCGAATCTTATTTGAGACCAAGTAGCCAGGAAGTTGGTATGCTGTTGCCTAATGAGTTGGGTATTTACAATATGGCAGGAAATGCAAATGAATGGTGTAATGATTATTATGATGAATTTTATTATGCAGAAAGCCCAGAACACAACCCTTTGGGTCCTGATTCGGGGGAATATCATGTTGCTCGTCATGGTAGGGTTTCAGATAGAAATGATTATAATTTCCCAAGAAGAATTTTTGGCTGTCGCTGTGCTAAAGATTTATAACAAAAACAAATCCCTCAACTCAATTTCTTTTTCTATCAAGCCCAATGAATGCTTGTTTTGTTTAATCCCCAAAGCACTTATTATCGTGATCATAATGTGTTTAGTGGTCTTAGTAGTTTCTCTAAAAATACGCATTTTCTCTCTTAATTCATTCGCTTGCTTTGCATTTATTGAAAACTTAGTATTGTAAAATTTTATTTCAAAAAGATTTATAACCTTGTCATTTCGATCAATAATTAAATCAATTTGTGTTCCTTTTTCATTTTTTGTAACTTTTTTGTAAAATGAAGAAGATTCAGAATAGATACCAGAAATACCCAAAGCTTTTTTTATTTGTGAAAGATGTTTTAAGCACAGGTTTTCAAAAGCATATCCACACCAAACTTTATAAGACTGTGTTTGACTAAAGTGTTGCCAAGTTCCTGCACCTTCCTGCCTTTTATTCTCAATAAATCGAAGATAAAAAAGGGAATATTCGTCAGTCAAGCGATATAATTTCCCTTTTTTCTTTTTACCAAAAGGAAAATAAGAACTTATAAATCCAGACTGTTCCAATTCTTGTAAGACTTTGCTAGAGTTACCTCCTTCCGATAAGCCACTCTTTTTAATTAATTCAGAGCGACTTAAACCCATTTGTTTTTTTTCTAGGGCACGGATAATAGCAATGTGTCTATCTGCCTTATTAAAGAGAGAAGGGTAAAGTTGAGAAAATTCATTTTGTAATAAACCTGAATTTGCAAAACAAATAGCATCTATATTTTGCACCACACTTTTGCCAGTTTCTACCTCTTTTAAATAATGAGGAATACCACCCATTGCCATGTATAATTCTGCGATTTGTTGATAATTAAAATTAATATTCCGGCTTTTTAGAAATGAATTTGTTTCTGAAAGGGTAAAAGTTTGTAAGAAAATACGTTTGGTAATTCGATTGTACAGCCCTCCCGTATTATTCACCACATTTTCTATCATCCAAGAAGCGGCCGAACCACAAATAACTACCACTACATTATTATTTACAGCCCAACTATTCCAAAAAAAACCAAGTGCAGTCAAAAAACTTTGGCGATTACCTGCAAGCCAGGGCAACTCATCGAAAAAAACTACCTGGCGTTGATTTTTAGATTTGTTGTCTAAATGCAATACCAAACGTTGGAATGCTTCCAGCCAGGTTTTAGGAGTACTTTGTTCTTGTTCATCACTTTGTTGGATAAGTGCAAAATGAAAATGACTTAGTTGCGTTTGTTGATCTGCTTTTTGCAACCCAGTGATTTCAAAGGTGATGTGTTTATTATAAAATGCTTTTATCAAGAATGTTTTACCAACTCGCCTTCTTCCAATTACAGCGACCATCTCTGCACTTTGGGAATCCAATGCTTTTTTTAAAATTTTTTGCTCCTCAATCCTGCCTATTAGAGAATTTTTCATAAAAAAATGATTTTTATCGGCGAAATGTATGGTAAGATAGTTGTATTTCGCCCAAAAATATAATTTTTCGGGCGAAATCTATAGATTTGCTTTTATTCACTTACTTAATCTATAAGGGTTTTTCTCATAAAAAATGTAATGATTTAACTATGGGTTAATGCACTTAAAATTGGTGTGATCTTTACAAGATCAATAAAATTGGGCATTCA
>JAHDGP010000180.1 GCA_020627525.1 Bacteroidota bacterium | reverse complement strand
AAACAGGATGCGTATAAGCGTAAACAATAAAAATTTACCTTACAGTATTTGTGAAATATCAAAAGATACAGAACACTATACGATAAGTGTCGACTTTGACTCCGTTGAATCTAAAATGAAAAACATGACAATTAGCAGCACTTGTTTGATTAATGAAATTAAAGATCAATCGAATATTATTTATCTAAATTATAAAGATAAACAAAGAGGTTTTCGATTGCACAAAGAGCGTACCTCTACGACTTTTGATTTGTAGTTCATAAATTCTTTATTTTTGAAAAGGCAAGGTGTGATATTGCTGAGTGTTTGTATATTAAATAGTTATTCAATCACAATCTTGCCGGCTTTTTCACCATCTTCTAAAATTAATTTATAAATATAGACTCCTGGTAAAATATGGCTTAAATTCATTTTTTGATTTTGGGTTATGTTATCTACAAAAACCAACTTTCCATTTAAATTGTATAAATGCAATAGTCCATTTTCAGCTTTAAAATCTATCGTTATAAAATCTGATGCTGGGTTTGGAAACAATTTCGCATTCATCTCTTGAGGAATTTCAGAAATTGAAGTTTGTGGACCGTCATAATCTGAGTAGAAGTATTTATAAATAGAGGAATTGATATAGCTAGGGTCTGTTGGATCTATTACATAACTGACACTCAATTTAATTAAACTATCCGCCTTAAAGTTGGATTGCCAAGAACTGAAAGCAATATTGTACGGCATAAAAATATTCTCCTTATTATAATTATCGTCTATAATTGTTTCATTGCGTTTAGTTATGACTACAGAGTCAGCAACAGACTTCAAATCATAATAACAATCTTTTATTCGAACTCCTCCATCATCATATCCATAAGAATAATATCCAATAAGTGTTTTTAAAGAATCTTTTATTGTACTAATATTTATTTTACTAGTTTTTCCAAAATCATTATAAAAATAATCTCTAACAGACCTTTCTTGAGCGGAATCTGGTATGGTAGGATTGAAATAATCAGTAACAATATTACTTAAAACAGTATCATTAACATAAGTATAAAAATTTTCAAGCGAAGAAACCCAGCTTTCTATATTAGAATCATAATAAGCGATTGTCATTTCAACTCTGTTGCCAAATTCATTAAACTTGTATGATTGTTTATAGGTATACCTCCAATGATATTCCGCCTCATCAGAAAATTCTCGAAACAAATCTTTTGTCACTATTTTTTGGTCATTTTCATTGTATTCATATTCAGTTCTGTTACCAAAACTCCAATCATTAAATTCCTCATCCCACTCTGAAAGATTTTCCACAGCAATCAATCTATTACTTACATCATATTCATTCCTGACATAACTAAATTTTTCTAATTCATTATTTAGCTCATTATAGTACATTGATGTACCTTCTGTTAAGTAACCATTTTCATTAAACAAATTTATGGTTTGTCCATAAATATACGGCTCACCTGAATCCCAATATCTGGTAATAATTTGTTTCCTTAAAAAGCTAAACATTTCACTATAATTTCTTGTTGTAGATTCCCAAATTTTATATTCATTTGAATCCTTGTAAAATAAAAATACATCTTTATTTATTAAACGAAAATTCTCTATTGTTCTAATACTCACTTTATATCCAATATTAGAATCAACAGATGTACTCTGAATGTAAAATATAGTGTCAACAAACACACCTTCTGTACTGTTGTTATCTACTCTTCGTACTTCTGATAAGTACCAGGCATCATTTGCAAATCTATACAGACTATCAGAAAGCAAATTACCCGACCCATCATAGCTGTAAATATGCTTTAAGTTTCTCTGTGCATCATTTAGTGACAAACTAGTAGTAGTGGTTTTTTGAGAATGGTCTTCAAAATTGTACTCATAACTCGCCAGTCCTGATTGCTCAAATTGCCTGGACTCCGAATTAAAAGTATACTTTTGGATTGAATCCAATTTCAATTCAATTAGCTCTGTTTTATGCCCTTGTGCAAACAGATTTAAAAAGCATAATATTGCAACTACGCTAAAAGTAAAATATTTCATAGCAGGGTATAAATTACTGGGTTTAAGGGACAGAGAATAAATAATTGTGTGTCTAAATATAATCTATTCTTTTATCAATTTCAAAGCTTTCTCTACTTCGGTTACAGGAAATTTACAAACTCGGTTTTGACAAACGTAAATGGTAGTCTGTCCCTCTATTTTTTTATTTTTCAGCAACTCTAAATCCCCTTCATTTGCACCTCCAAGATAGAATACATTGGGTAAATACTCTTGATCCAATTCTTGTCTGACTTTTTTCCAATCCTCCCCAACAATTGCCACTTCAAAAGGTTCATTTACCAAATAATACATCAATATTGACCAATTGGAATAAAAGGGTCCATTTTTCAAAACATTACTCTTGACGTTCTTAAACATTTGCTTTGCTTTTTCTTTGTAATCATCTTTATAAAGATAGGTTCCCAAGTAAAAAAGATCCAAAGCAATTACTGAGTTGGAAGCAGGAATTACGTTATCTGTAACTTCCATTTTTCTGGCAATTAATGGATTGTCAACATCGGAAGTATAGAAAAACATTCCTGATTTTTCATCATAAAAGTGTGCCAATGTATACTGCATTAAATCATCCGCTTTTCTCAACCATTTTTCTTCAAAAGTCGCTTGATACAAACCAACAAATGCATCAATCAATAAGGCATAATCATCTAAAAATGCATTGATAGACGATTTCCCATCTTTGTAATTTCTATTCAAACGATTGTCTTTTTGAAGGGCTTTTTTATTTAAAAAATTGGCATTTTTTAAAGCCATATCCAAAAACTCTTGCTCTCCAAAAACACGGTAAGCATCAACCAATCCTTTGATCATAAGTGCATTCCAAGACGTCAATATTTTATCATCCAAACCAGGTCTTATCCTAGTGTCTCTTTCTTTCATTAAAATTTTCTTGCCTTCATCAATTAACCTTTCTACTTCAGCTTCTGACAACTTATTTTTTCTCGCAACATTGGCTATATTTTGTGTTCTATACAAAATGTTTTTATGCTCCCACTGCGCTGCTTTTTTTACGGTGTAATAATCTTTAAAAACTTGTGCATTCGCTCCTAACAAGGTGTCAATTTCTGACTCTTCCCAAACATAGAACTTACCCTCAACGCTTTCACTGTCCGCATCCAATGAAGAGTAAAAACCACCTTCTGGAGAAGTCATTTCACGCTTTGTGTATTCGATTGTTTCGTAAACTACTTTTTTATACAATGGGTTTTTAGTTTCCTGATAAGCCAATGAATACAAACTTATCAATTGCCCATTGTCATAAGTCATCTTTTCAAAATGCGGTACTTTCCAAATTGCATCTACTGAATAACGGGCAAAGCCTCCACCCAGATGATCATAAATACCGCCCCAAGCCATATTGTCTAATGTGCTGGTTATGGCTTCAAGCGCTTTGTCATCATCGGTCGCTTTGTAGTGTTTTAATAAGTATAAATAATTGCTCGGCATTGGAAATTTGGGTGAGCCTGCTCTTCCACCTTTGTCAAAATCAATTCGTCCAGCCCAGTTCTGAAATACGGTCAACAAATCTTCATTCGTATTTTCAACAGGCTTTGTATTTAGACCAACCATTTCACTGTTCCTAACGCCCTCCGTAATTTGATTGGCTTGTTGCTCCATTCTTTCAAAGTCGTTTTCCTTTAAATCAATAAAGGTTTCTAAAACTTTCAACCATCTTTCTTTTGGAAAATAGGTTCCTGCGAAAACTGGTCTACCGTCAGGCATTGCAATTGCATTTAATGGCCAACCTCCCCTTTGATTCATCAGGTGGCAAGCATTCATATAAATCTGATCAATATCGGGACGTTCTTCTCTATCAATTTTTATTGGGACAAAATGTTTATTCATAACGGCGGCAACAGAATCATCTTCAAAAGATTCGTGTTCCATCACGTGACACCAATGACAAGCGGCATAGCCAATGCTTATCAAAAGGAGTTTGTCTTCTTTCTGTGCTTTTTCCAAAGCCTCCTCGCCCCACGGATGCCAGTCAACGGGATTGTGGGCGTGTTGCAATAAATAGGGACTGCTTTCATTAATTAATTTATTCGTGTATTTATGCTCTTTATGGTTATCCATTTTCTTTCCATCTTTTTTATTTTGTGCAGTGCACGAAGAAATTAAAACACACAATACTATTAACAAAAAAAGTTGATTTTTTATATTTATTTGCATCATAATAAAGGGGTTTCTTATAAAAAATGTAATGATTTAATTAGAGATTAATTTACATAAAATTGGTTACTAACATAATAGGATCACACTGTGATCCTTTTTAAAATGATTGCAGCGCAATCAAACTATGTTAGCTTTTTGGCCAAATGCTCGTATTTTTCAACCTCAGAGAGGTTGCACATTTACTTATTGATTTTATGAGAAAGCCCTTCATAATAATAATTTAACAAACCTTTATTCTATAGGATTTTTCAAATACATTCTACGTTTATCATAATCAATTACCGCAATAAATTTCTCTAATATATCTGCGCCAATCATACAATGAATTTGCTTGTTTTTTTTGACTTGCAACACTGCATTTAATGGTCCCATATCAATCAGTCTGACTTTCATTTTACTGATATGAAAACCGTCAATAGTTAATTCAGAATCATTGCTTTCGTACATATCCATTTTCTCACCAGACAAACCTGCTGCTTCGTCATCCTCCACTTTTTTATATTTCACGTTAAAATGTTCAGCGACATTGAGGTCCATCACGGTTCCTCCTGCACCTGTATCTAACAGAAAATTGGCATCTATATCATTTATAAAACCCTTTATTAATAAATGCTGGGTTTTCGACTTCCTTAATTTCACTTGCTGATAACCTTGATTTTTCAAAAAGGTATTCAACAACTTCACTTGATTTGGCATATACTTTTAAAATCTAATCCTTCAAAATTTCGTGACCCAATTTATCTCTTTTCGTTTTTAGATAACTTTCATTGTGCTTATTTGGTGGAATTTCTATTGAAACGTTTTCGACAATTTCCAAATCATAACCCATCAATCCTATTCTCTTTTTCGGATTATTAGTCAACAGTCGTATTTTATTAATATTTAAATCTCTTAAAATTTGAGCCCCAATGCCATAATCTCTTTGGTCTTTTTGGAAACCTAGTTCTAAATTTGCTTCCACCGTATCTCGACCATCTTCTTGCAATTTATAGGCTTTCAATTTATTCAACAAACCAATTCCTCTACCCTCTTGATTCATATACAAAATACATCCGCTACCTTCCTTTTCTATTTGTCGCATAGCAGTCTGTAATTGATCACCACAATCGCAACGCAAAGAGCCTAAAATGTCACCCGTCACACAAGAAGAATGCACTCTAACAAGAACAGGTTCCGATTTTTTCCAACTGCCTTTAGTCAATGCCAAATGTGTTTCACCTGTATTGACTTCTGTATAAGCCGTCAATTTAAATTCTCCCCACTTAGTAGGCATATTCACGCTCACTTCTCTGTTGATTAACTTCTCAGTTGAAATACGATATTCAATCAAATCTTTAATTGAAATAACCTTCATTCCAAATTTATCAGCAATTTCAAAAAGCTGCGGAAGACGTGCCATTGTACCATCTTCGTTCATTATTTCAACCAAAACACCAGCAGGGCTTTTTCCTGCCAAACGTGCTAAGTCTATTGTCGCTTCCGTATGTCCTGAACGCCTTAAAACGCCTCCCTTTCTAGCACGCAATGGGAAAATATGCCCAGGTCTGCCCAACTCCTCTGGTTTTGTATTTGGATTTACCAAAGCCTGTACAGTTTTTGCTCGATCACTTGTTGAAATACCAGTAGTACAACCGTAACCCAATAAATCTACCGAAACGGTGAATGGTGTGCTGTGCAAAGCTGTATTGTCCGAAACCATCAATTCCAAATTCAACTCATTGCAACGCTCTTCAAGTAATGGCGCACAAATTAATCCCCTTCCATGAGTAGCCATAAAATTGATAATTTCAGGCGTAACATTGTCAGCTGCCGTAATAAAATCTCCTTCATTTTCACGATCTTCATCATCGACAACAATAACTAATTTACCGTCTTTAATATCTTGTATAGCATCTTCAATTCTATCCAAGTTTCTCATATTATTAGTATTTAAATGTTAATTTTTATTTCGACCTCTCGACCGTTTCCTTTAATAATAATTCCAATTGATCAGAAAATGTTTCCCAACTGAAGTTATCTTTTATGTATTGTCTTCCTCCTTGCCCAATTTTATCCGCTTCGTCCTTATTTTTTAATAAGTATATTATCTTTTTAGAAAAGTTCATTACATCATTACAAACAATTAAATGCTTTTCATCTTCAGCTCCTAAAGCATTATTCGCCAATCTGGTTGTAAAGGATGGAATCCCCATTGCCATTGATTCTAACAATTTATTTTGCAAGCCCGATCCAGAAAACAATGGTGCAACAAATAATTTTGAATTTGCCAAATAAGGGCGTAAATCTTCAACAAATCCTGTTACTTCAATGTTTTCACTTGCCAACTTTTTTACTTCACTTGCTGGATTTGTTCCTGCAAGACAAATTTTAATTGGTCCATAATCTTCCAATAAGTTTGGTAAAATATTATTTACTAAATATTCCGCTGCAACTATATTGGGATGATAGCCCATATTTCCTGTAAAGATAATATCATATTTTTTCTCATTTGATGGATTTTCAAAATTCAAAAAATCCTCATTCACTCCATTGGGAACGATGTTTATCTTTTTTCCTGAAATCTTTTCTAAAACCTTTGCATCTGGTTCTGAAATAGCTGACAGAGAATCAAACTTTGTAGCGATTTCCTTCTCATATTCTTTCAATCTTTCTTTTTCAGATTTTATAAACCGTCTTTGATAGTTTTTTGAATGATGAAACCTCCTTTCAATATTGGAAGACATAGCATCCATATAATCCAAATGGTATTTTGTTTTTAGTCCAAAGGGAATATTTTCCGCAACTCGAATTAACTGTGTATAAACAATGTCTATCTGTTGATCTTCAATTATTTGTTTTACTTTATCTAAATATTTTTCAGAAGAGAAATAGGCCACCTGGTATGGCAGTTTTGAAAAATGACCTTTTAGCAAGTTCCACCCGTGCCTAATCTTAGAAACATCAATCAAATGAATTGATTCACAGTAATCCTGAAGTTTATCAAAATGCTGCGTATCTGATTTTTCACCCATTGCTACTAAATAAACATCATGGTTTTTCGAGATGTGTTTTATTTGTTGAAATGCCCTTAATTTGTCGCCCTTCATTAAGGGATAGGGAAATCTTGATAAAGCAAAAAGTATTTTCATTTATAAACAGCTTCAAATTGAGCGATCAAATTATTCCAGTCGTAGTTTTCTTTCACAAAACTAAAAGCATTTTCCTTAAGTCTCATACGTTTTGACTCATTTTGCAATAATTCATTAATGGTTAAGGCCATTTTATCAGCTTTATCCACTAGAATCAATTCATCTTTGGAAATTTCAATGCCTTCTGCACCTATCGAAGTAGATACAATACACTTTTTCATTGCCATTGCCTCTATAACTTTTAGTCTCATTCCAGAACCTGACAACAAAGGAACCACCATTATTTCATAATTCGATAAAAACTCCATAGCATCTTCCACCATTCCGTGCATTTTTACTCTTTCTTTCTCAATATTCATTAAAAAAGCAGGTGGATTCTTTCCAGCAATGTGGAACTCTACAAACTTATTAATCTGCGAAAGCTTTGGCCAAACATTTTTCAAAAACCACTGTAAACCCTCAATGTTTGGCTGCCACTCCAAACTGCCTAAAAAACAAACCGTGTTTTGCTTTGATCTTTTGTGATAATTAACGTATTTATCAAAATCAATTCCTGCAGAAATGCTTTTCACCCTATCTTTTTTTAAAAAGGATTCAAAAAAATCTGCATCCGTTTCTGTAATAGGAATCACTTTGTCAAATTTCTCAGCTGTTTTTCTTTCAAAACTGCCTATTCGGTTTGACAAATATTTAAAATAAATTTTCTTTAAAGGATTTAAGGAATTTTCAGACAGTCTTGCCCAAATTAGATTTTCAATATTATGTGCCCTTAATACCAGTTTAGCTTTAGATTCCTCTCTAATTTGATCTGCAAACATACCCATATAAATAGTTTCTGTTTGAACAATGTCAAAATCACTATTCTTTAGTAATTCGCTTAACTTTTCTCTATAATCAGTTGAATCAAATCTCTTTATGTAAAATGGTAAACTTTGAAAGATTCCTTTAAATATTCCAATCAAATTGAAGGAGTTGTCTAAATCTACCGCATTCAATTTTACATGCTCTTTGAGAACGTCTTCTTTTTGATAATGCTTCTTTGTGTTGAAAGATAGCAATTGTACATCATGTCCTCTTTTTGTAAGAAATTTCACCAAATAAAAAATTGCGATATTCCCCCCATCATTCAATGGAAAAGGTATTCTATTGGTAAGTATTAAAATTTTTAAAGGCTGATGGCTCATTCAAATGCAAAGATACTTTGGTGAATGAATAATTCGACAAAGATTAATGAATAATTTCAAGTCAATTAGGCTAAATTTTACCATATGTGGTAAATGATAAGATCAAACTAACATACACAAATATTTTTACAAAACACTAATTGTCAGTATTTTGAAATACGATTTATTGAACTTGTTTAGAATTGAGGATTTATTTATATATGAGATGTATTTTTG
>JAHDGP010000179.1 GCA_020627525.1 Bacteroidota bacterium | reverse complement strand
AGTTTTTTGGTTACAACAGTTCACCTATTTTGAGTTTACCACCAATAGATTATGGTCAGAAAGGAGCGACTTTTATCCACAACCCAACAGCCTTTGATCCAGATGGCGATAGTTTGGTTTTTAAATTGATTATTCCCAAAGAGACAAATGATTCAGATGTCCCTTTTTACAAATACCCAGATCAAATTGTACCAGGACCAGATAATAATATCTCATTGAATTCTCAAACAGGGGAATTTATTTGGGAAAGCCCACAACTAGTTGGAGAATATAATATTGCCTTTCTGATTACTGAATATCGTAGTGGTTTTAAGATAGGAACAATGGTTCGTGATATGCAAATTTTAGTGGCAGATACGGGAAATACTCCTCCAGAAATCATTGGACCAACAGAAATATGTGTTCAATTGGGAGAAACGATAGAAATGGAGTTTGATGCATTTGATGAAGACAGTCCACCTCAAAAAGTAGTGATGACAGCATTTGGTGCGCCCTTTGAAATGAGTAATGGTCCCGCATCATTTACTGTCTCAAATGATCAATCGGAAAGTCATGGAGTTTTTGACTGGATTACCAATTGTAGCCATGTCTTTAGTGATGCTTATACAATAGTTGTAAAGGCAGAAGACCAACCTGATAATCTTTTTCCCTATATTCCTTTAGTGGATTTAGAAACTATTATGATAAATGTAATTGCCCCACCACCAACAGGGTTGACGGCAATTGCGGTACAAGGTGAAGTTGAGCTGAGTTGGGATGATCCATATGAATGTGCATTTATTGAAAAGTTTATTGGATTTTCAATATATCGATCCATTGGTTGTGATGATCTTTTGTTTGATGAATGTCAACGTGGACTAGATGGAACCAGTTATACCAAAATAGTAAGTGGCGTTAAAGAATATTCTTTTACAGATGCAACTGCACAAAAGGGGATAAACTATTCTTACAGAGTAGTTGCTGAATTTTCAGATGCAAATAGTAATCAAGGGGTTCCAATTAATATTTCGGAAAGCAGTCCATCGGAAAATGCATGTGTAGAGTTGCCCAAAGACGAACCCGTTATTACAAGAGTTAGTGTTTTAACCACGGATGCTGTTAATGGTGAAATACTGGTTGCTTGGTCAAAGCCTGATCCAATTGCTTTGGATACTGTTGTAAATCCAGGTCCATATACATACATAGTTTACAGAACGGTCACTGGTGCGAATGCATTTGTGGAGTTGGCGCGTTATGATTCAAATACATTTGCAGAAGCGAATGACACGGTGATTACCGATATTGGTCTAAACACAGAAAGTGAAGAGTATACCTATAGGATAGATTTTTTAGCGAGTGGTGATGATTTGATTGGTGGAACGCAAACTGCAGGTTCAATCTTTTTAAATCTGGTTTCGCAAAATGAACAAATTACATTGTTGTGGGATGAGCAAGTTCCGTGGTCGAATACGGAGTATGTTATTTACAGAAATGATAATATGGGAACGCCAACAGAAGTTTTGGATACAACAACAGAGCAAAGTTACAAAGACAAAAACTTAGACAACAATATAACTTATTGCTACCGAGTGGAGAGTATTGGCTCTTACTTTTCGGAAAGCATTAATTATGAACTTTATAATGACTCGCAAATTAGTTGCGGAGAACCATTAGATACAGTAGCTCCGTGTAGTCCAATATTAAGTGTTACAAATGATTGTTTGCTTGAGGATTCGGGCGAGCAGTTGGCATATGATTCCAATAGACTGACTTGGCAAAGCTCACAAAGTGTTTGTGATGCAGATGATGTTGCAGGTTACAATATTTATTACACAGACCCATTTCTAGGCGAAGAAGTAACGGTTGAAACGGTAGGCAGGGATGCTACAAATTACACCCACTATTTAGAAAATACTTTGGCTGGTTGCTACGTTGTAACAGCCATTGATTCAGCAGGTAATGAAAGTAATAGAGGTTTGCAAATTTGTCTGGAGAGTTGTTTAGTATATGATTTGCCAAATGCATTTACGCCAGGAGCTGATGATCAAAATGATTTATTTACGCCATTGCCAGACTATCGTTTTGTAGATAGAGTAGAGTTTGAAGTATTCAATCGTTGGGGTGTTTTGGTATTTAAAACAGAAGATCCAAATTTGAACTGGGATGGAACAGATTATAAAACCGGTGAAGCTCTGCCTGAAGAAGTTTATCTTTACACTTGCAATGTATATGAACGCAGTGCGAAAGGAGAAGCACTTTTACAAAAAGAACTTAGCGGATATATTCATCTGTTTAGAAAATTTGATTAGTAAAATGAAGGTTGAATTTTGAAGTTTTCGTTACTATAAATTTTTCAAATCCTCTATTTTGGTTTCAAACCAATCTATAAAATTAAAATATCTTTCATTGAATTTTCTTTCATCTTCACTATTCATAGAAAAAGCGATTATTTCTTTTCTTAAATTACTGATTGTTTCAATCAATTCATTTGTCGAAAGCTTGTTAAATGGAGTATTGATAAAAAAGTTGATAACAGCACTTTCTATTTTGTATTTTTCTTTGCCAGCGGTAGTCGTCTTTTTTAAATAACTTTTAGCTTCTTTTTTTAAAATACTAAAGTTTTCTTGTTCGAAATTTAAAAGCAAGTTTAACACTTCAGCATTGTGATAATAGAAGTCTCTGAATAAATCTGATTTCCTTTTAAACTGATGAAAATATCTGTTAATCCAAGTCCTACTTTCAGGAAACATTTTTAAAGTAAAATAAAGAGAAGATATATTGAACATTAAAACCTTTTTCGATACTTGGTTGATAGCATCATCATTGGCATCTAAAAAATCAGCACAATCTTCAATATATTTTAAAACCATCTGTTTGTCTTGTTGATCAATTGTAGCCATCAGGTAGCTGATGTATATATTGTCAAAATATTCAAATGTATACAACTGAAATCTTTTTGCCTTATATGGAAAATTATCTATTAGAGCTTTCATTTTAGGAATCTCTTCATAATTTTTAGAGGCAAACAGTCCACCAGAATAGTTAACGATGGTACGAAGAAATTCAACTTTGTTAGCTGTCTGAAGTTTTTTATTTTTCTGAAACAATTCAAACATTTGTTTTGCCAAGATGCTAAATTCTTCAATATTATATTGTGCATATTGAACCAACATTTCGAAGTAGGCATACCGCATAGACAAAGCTGGTTCCAGTAAAGCTATCTCATTTTTTGGGATGCGGTTTTTCTTTGCCAGCTCGTTAGCTTTTTTTCTTTTGTCTTTAAAATGATCTTTGGTATGCGCAATTTTAAAAAGTTCAGCAGCAAGACAAGTGTATTTTATTTCAAAATTAAATTTTTGAAGATATTCATCTTTTTCCAAATAGACCTTTTCATTATAATAACTAGAGGCATGTTTGGTCATCGAAAGATTCATTTCTAAATTATTCAGTTGTAACAACTGAAGATACATAAAATGATCTTGCGCAATCTTTTTGGTTTCAGCTATTATTTTATCTGCCCACTTATATGAGCCATTTAGGTATAGAAAGTTGGCGGCACTAATTTTGTTTCGAACCTTCGTTTCAATGTCTTCTTCTAATAGATGAAGGTTTTGTTCAATATTTGTTTTTAAATAATGAAAATGTAAAGTGAAATTTGGAATTCCAGCTTTAAGTTTTTCCTGATCATATTTTTTCAACTTACACAATCGCTCAAAAATTTTGAATGGGTAACTTTTTTTTGAACGAGAACTGAGCTTGGTTTTTAAAACCTTCTGTTGATAAGTGTTGAGGGAGCTGCAAATAGAAAATAATTCTTTTAATGCATCCATTTTTTCTAATAATTGTATATAAATTAATCGGTTTAAATTACTGGTTTACAATACTTAATGACTTGCCTTGAGTTTTTTTACACGAAAAAAACATCTAATTTTTGGAAGTGGAAAAATAAAAAATTTTGAAAATGAATTTATAATTTGCACAAGGTTGAATGAAACATGTTTGATTTTAGCTTGTTGGCTGTTCCATTCCAACTTTAGCGACGATCTAAAATCGTCGCTTTTTTTATTTATATTAAATCTTCGTCCACCAAATTGGGAATGGTAACTTTGAGTTGCGGGTTCTTTTCCATCGCTCTTTTTATAGCAAATATTGCTCCGTCGTTTCGTGCCCAGCTCCGTCTCGCAATACCGTTATTGACGTCCCAAAACAGCATCTGGTCCAATTTTTTGCCAGCCTCTTCACTACCATCAATCACCAGTCCAAAGCCTCCATTGATAACATTTCCCCAGCCGACACCACCTCCGTTGTGTAATGAAATCCAAGTAGCACCACGAAAAGAATCACCCACAAAGTTTTGTACAGCCATATCAGCCGTAAACTGAGATCCATCATAGATATTAGAAGTTTCTCGGTAAGGAGAATCCGTACCCGAAACATCATGGTGATCTCTTCCTAGAACGATGGGCGCAGAAATATCTCCCTCTTTTATAGCTTTATTAAAAGCCTGAGCAATTTTTGTTCTACCTTCAGCGTCTGCATATAAAATCCGCGCTTGTGAACCAACAACCAATTCGTTTTCCCAAGCTTGTTCTATCCAAATAATATTGTCTTGCAATTGTTGTTTGATTTCATTTGGAGCGTCTTTATAAATATCTTTTAGTACATCCGTTGCTATTTTGTCTGTTTTCTTAAGGTCTTCGGGATCATTGGAACAACAGACCCAACGGAATGGACCAAAGCCGTAATCAAAGCACATAGGTCCCATTATATCTTGTACATAAGAAGGGTATTTAAATGCCCCGTCTTCTTTACAAATATCAGCACCAGCGTCTTTGGCCTGCTTTAAAAATGCATTACCATAATCAAAGAAGTAGGTGCCACGTTCTACCATAGTGTTTACAGCATTTACGTGTCTTTTTAATGTTTCTTGTACAAGCTTTTTAAATTGGGCAGGGTCTTCGGAAATCATTTTTTCAGCTTCCGAAAAAGACACTTGAACAGGGTAGTAACCACCTTGCCACGGATTATGCAATGAGGTTTGGTCAGAGCCAAGCTCCACTTTAACATTTTGTTTTACCAATGCTTCCCAGAGATCAACAACATTGCCATTGTAAGCAAGTGAAACAGCTTCTTCGTTTGTTACAGCTTCTTTTGTTCTCGAAATTAATTTTTCTAAATCAGTGAATTTTTCTTGTACCCAGCCTTGTTTTACCATTTTATCGCACTGGATTTCATTGACTTCAGCAATGACTCCAACACCTCCGGAAATAACAGCTGCTTTTGCCTGTGCGCCAGACATTCCACCCAATCCAGAAGATACAAATAGTTTACCTTTCAATGTTCCTGATCCATCTGGGTCGATCATTCTACTTGCATTTAAAACAGTAATCGTTGTTCCGTGAACGATACCTTGCGGACCAATATACATAAAAGAACCAGCCGTCATTTGACCGTATTGCGTAACTCCCAAAGCATTGTACTTATTCCAATGTTTGTCTTCGCTAAATTGTGGAATCATCATTCCATTTGTGATAACCACACGAGGTGCGTCTTTGTGCGATGGAAACAAGCCTAACGGATGTCCTGAGTATAATACTAAAGTTTGTTCATCTGACATTGTAGCCAAGTACTGCATTGTCAATCGGTACTGTGCCCAGTTTTGAAAGACGGAACCGTTGCCACCATATGTTATTAATTCGTGTGGATGTTGAGCAACTGCATAATCCAAGTTGTTTTGGATCATCAACATTATAGCCGCAGCTTGTTTTGATTGATGTGGAAAGTCATCAATATGTCTAGCTTTAAGTTTGTAATCTGGACGGAATCTTTTCATGTAAATACGACCAAATTTCTCTAGTTCTTCAGAGAATTCTTTTACTAATGTTGGATGAAATTTTTTATCAAAATAGCGCAACGCATTTTTAATAGCCAATTTTTTATCCTCCACAGAAAGGTCATCAATACGCCTTCGAGGAGCGTGGCTGACTGCTGCATTTTCATCGCTAGGGTAGTTCGGTAATTCTTGAGGTATACCTTGTAAAATATCTTTTTGAAATAATTTTAGCTCAAATGTTGTAGTGGTGCTTTCTATCATTTGTATGACTTTGTTGTTTATTCAACTCAATACTTCGCAATCTACTCATTTTTAGTTAGAGAAGTATTAATAAAAAAATAGTGGGGGCTAAGTATTTTAGCAGACTCCTTTCTACTTTGCAAAATTAATAAATACAAATCATTGAATCACTATAACATCAAATCATTAAATCAAATCATCCTAACATTTATACAATCTAACCATTCCTGCATTCTCGCATCAATGTTGTTAAGTTAAGGCAAAAAGTTTTTGAATAAATATTGTTTGTTCATTTCTATTATTACTATAAATCCAACAAGGATGGATAATAATGTCACTCCTTCGGAGTTTTTATGTGCATCATATTATAAGTACCATAATACTGTCAGCCCTTCAGGCTTTTTCAACAAAACTATCAATTTATAAACTAAACAACATTGCTTCTAACATTCCTGCATTCTCGCATTCTCGCATTCCTGCATTCCTGCATTCTCGCATTAAGTCATTGAATCATTGATCACATTAAGTCATTGAATCATTAATCACCTAAACGTCATAAATATCATCAATTTCCTTTGAGTATTTTTCAAGCACAAATTTTCTCTTCACTTTCATAGTAGGCGTCAATTCTCCAGATTCAATAGTCCATGGTTCAGATAACAATTTGAATTTTTTTATTTTTTCTATTTTACTAAAATTGACATTGTATTCATCACAAATTTTTTGGAATTGATCATGAACCTCTTTGTGTTTAACCATTTCTTTCATTGAACCATTTTCTAATCCACATTCTTCACAAAAATGTTTAAGTTGGTCTTCATTAGGAACAAACAATGCGCCCACAAATTTTTGATCATTACCAGTTACAAGCATTGCCTCAATCAAAGGTGATTCAACAAACTTACTTTCGATTGGAGTAGGAGCTACATATTTTCCGCCCGAAGTTTTGAAAAGTTGTTTTATTCTATCCGTTATTTTAAGGTACTTACCATCTACAAACTCTCCCACGTCGCCAGTATGCAACCAGCCATCAGCGTCAATTGTTTCGGAAGTTGCATCAGGACGTTTGTAATAGCCCATCATTACGTTAGGACCTTTACAACAAATTTCACCACTACTTGGATCAATTTTCACTTCGACTCCAGGAATAGGGCGTCCCACTGTTCCAACAGCATAATCGTCATCTTCAAATCTACTGATGGTAATTACAGGAGATGATTCTGTCATTCCATAACCTTGACGAACAGGCATTCCAGCGGCATTGAAAACTTTTTCAAGACGTTTTTGAAGGGCTGCTGCACCCGTAATGATTCCTTTCACTTCACCACCCAGGGCTTCCTGCCATTTACTAAAAATTAGTTTGCGAGCAATTGCTAATTTCATTTTATAAGCAAAACTTTTACCTGTTGGCTCCCATTCTTTTCCTAAATCTATTGCCCAGAAAAACAGTTTCTTTTTGCTGCCTTCTAAATCATTTCCTTTAGCAACAATTTTATCATAAACTTTTTCTAAAAGCCTTGGCACAGTTGAAAAATATTGTGGCTTTACCTCTTTCAGATTATCACCAATGGTGTCCATACTTTCTGCATAGTAAGTAGAACATCCAGCATACATATAAGAGTATAGCACTGTTCTTTCAAAGATGTGGCACAATGGCAAAAAGCTTAGATTTTTATCAGATGATTCTAATGGCAGAACCTCATTTACACAAAGAACATTACTCAAAATATTACTATGAGAAAGCATAACACCTTTAGGAACACCGGTGGTTCCAGAAGTGTAGATTATAGTCGCAAGATCACCGCCTTTGACCTGCTCTTTTATATTGTCTACATCTGATTGGGAAAAATCACCTTCATAGTTTAGGACTTCCTCCCAATTTTTAGCTCCTGAAATTTTATTAATAGTAAATATATCTTGTAGTGAAGCCACTTTACTTTTAATATTGGTTACCTTACCTAGTAGATCGTCATTAGAAACAAAGCATGCTTTTATCTCAGCATTGTTAAAAATAAACTCGTAATCTGCTTCTGTAATGGTTGGATAAATAGGAACATCTACTGCACCTACTTGCAAAATTGCCAAATCAATAAAATTCCATTCAGGTCTGTTTTCAGAAATGATTCCAATTTTATCACCTGCTTTTATGCCATAATTTAACAAACCAACACTCAGTCGATTGACGATAGCAATTACTTCGTCGGTACTGTATTTTTTCCAAGATCCGTCAGGTAATTTCTTACACAACATAGCAGAATTTGGATATTTTTTTTGTTGATAATGCGGAATTTCAAATAGTCTAGTTAACTCAGCCATTTTTTGATTAAATTGATTTTAGAATAGCCTCTAATTTAAATAAAAAGTGTCGGAATTACACGTTGTAAACCTATAAAAATTAATGATTCACTGATTGAATGTGATTAATGCTACAATATTGCAAAGAATTAATGCAAGAATGCTTGAATGCGAGAATAATTTAATGCTAGAATGCTTCAATGTGCTTAATGCTTTAATGAAATGCAACAATAATTTTTATTTATCCAGATGTGTATAATTTTGAGGAAATTGAAAATCTCGCATTCCAATATTTATTAAAAACATTGAATCATTGAAAATCGAATCATCTGAAATTCTCGAATTCTCGCATCAATCATTACAAGCAACGAGTTCAACTTTTTTAGACCTAGGAGGTTTTTAGACCTACGAGGTTTTTAAA
>JAHDGP010000178.1:2936-8774 GCA_020627525.1 Bacteroidota bacterium | reverse complement strand
GTTGGGGAAGATGGAAAAAGAGTTCAGCGATTGGCTGTATCAAACAAAACGGTTCGCAAACTTAGAGCATGAAAAGTTCAAACTGTATCAAGGAGAAACGGAATCGAATGTAGGATTCAATGCCAGAGTTCAGCAATATGCGAGAGAAATGCGCGACGAAGAGCTAGACGAATTGCAAGAAAAATATGAACCGAAGTTTGAAAAAATTGACGATAGAATAAGAAAAGAAGAACAAGATTTAGCAGAAGCAAAAGCGGATGTAAAAGATCGAAAGCGTGCAGAATGGATTGGAATGGCGGAAACCGTTTTTTCTGTTTTTTCCAGAAGACGGGCAAAATCATTGAACACGATCACCTCTAAAAGCAGGATGCGCAGGAAAGCAGCCGAGCAAGTAGAGGCGTCAATTGAAGATTTGGAAGAGCTAAATCAAGACTTTGTAGATTTAAAAGAAGAGTTAGATTTTAAGTTAGATGACATTCGAGAGAAGTGGGACAAAGCAGCGGACGGCATCCAAACCAGAGAAATAAAACCCCGAAGAGCAGATGTAATGGTCGACGGAGTTTTTCTAGTATGGCACCCGTTTTGGGTCTGTAGTAATGGAGATCGGGCTTCAGCAAGAGGCTAAGTTACAATGCTTTAATGAAATAATGTGATTAATGCTTCAATGATAGTATTGAGAAAATGAACGCAAGATTTTGTTTTCAGAAGCCCGAAGGGCTGGCATTATCCTAACCCAGCAAAAAACAACAAAGCGTGACTGTTCAACAAAACAAAACAAAAACCAACCAACCAATATGACAACATACAACGACCTATCAGATACCTCACGAGTTTGGGTATACCAAGCAGATAGAAATTTTACCGAAAAAGAAGAGCAGGAAATCAACCAACAAATTTCAATATTTGTGGTGGAGTGGGCTGCACATGGGGCGGCACTTAAAGCATATGGTAGAGTGTACCACAACCGCTTCGTCGCACTTTTTGTCGATCAAAGCCAAGCCTCTGCCAGCGGTTGCTCTATAGATTCATCGGTGAAACTGATCAGGATGCTAGAAGAAAAATACAAGGTGGACTTTTTTGACAGAATGAGTGTTACATACATTGATGAAGAAAATCAAATTAAGTCGTTCAAGATCAAGGATGTAAATGCTTGTTTGGAAACAGGAGCTATAAACCTAGAGACCAAAGTATTTAATAACTTGGTGGATACAAAAGCAAAATTTGAATCAGAATGGATGCAAAGTTTGAAAGATACTTGGCTGGCAACCAAAATAAAAGTTAGCTGATTTGTAAATAATAATTGCAATGAATAAGTTTTATGAATTAAATATTGTGCTGCAATGGTTGATCGCTCTGGCGATGTTAGCAGGAATGTGTTTATTGATGGGACTTTATTTGTACCTTGCCAGAATTAATTTTTTGTTTTACTTTCTATTAGTTTTTTTTGCTCCATTTCTGCAATTTCTGACAACTCCTTTTTTCAAACTAACGAAAATGTATACTTATCTTTCTCCAATGCTGTTGGTTTTTGGAGCGAATGATAAAAAGTATGACCTTCACAGTGGAACTTCATTTGATTATTTATTTGTGTTGAGAGGCACCAAGTCAGGGATCGAACTTCGTAAAAAATTATTAAAATATTTTATTGAAGGATTGCTGAATATCATTAAAAAAATCGAAAACAAAGAATTGCCTGAAACAGTCATAGTGTCAGGAAGTTCCTACTTTTTTAGTGAGAGAACAGCCAATAGATTGGGTTTTAAAATTGCAAAAATAAACTGGTTTCTAAAATTCAATTTGTATTTAAATTACATCGATTTACTCTGGATGTATTCATTGTCTAATGGTAAGTTGACTTTCCCTAAATTAAGTAATACAAAATCTATTGAAGTCGTAGGTAAAGATTTAGTCCAAAATAAACCAAAGTTAGAAAGCCTCTATGCCTATTTGGATAGAAACTAAAACAGCAAAATACCAAGCCCTATAGTTACATCTAAAGTAACTCCACGATCTTCATTGCTAATAAAACCGCTTCTTGCGCCGATTGATCTGCCCGCAGCCATTTTGGGTAATTCACTGGCAGTAATATCACCGTTTGACGCCTCTGGGCTAAATGTATATAGGTTGGGCAATATTGTAATGCCAACTTTATAACTAGGAACCAGCCTTCCTGCCCAAACAGTTTGCATACCGTAAGCAACAGAAAGTCCTAAGCCAGTATAACCATCTTTTACCTCAGTGAAAACGACCTCATCAGAAGGTTGGGTTCTCATATTATCTTTTTCAATGTCGACCAAGTACATGCTGGGTCTTACTTCTATAAAACTACCAACTGGAGCAATGAAACCACGTTTTTTAAAATTATACCATTTAAAATTTAATCCAAACTGAGTTGCTTTTACTTTAAAGGTTGTATTTCTAATATCTGAGGTGAAATAATTTTCAAAATACCTTGGTTGATGAAAAGTGTATTCCAGACCAATGCTCATATTTCGTGTGAAAATATAATGAACGCCAACAGTGTGCTTTAAATTAACCGTAAAGCTGCTATCACCATTGACAACAAAAGTTGAATCGACCAAGCTGCCATCGTCCAGACCACTGTCGTCTGTTATTGTTTTGGGGAATCTTGGAGTAGCATCATAGCTAATGTAAACATTTTTGCCCTGATAGCCTGGCGATTGTGCGTTTATTTCAATTGTGTTCATTGAAATAAAACAAATAACAAAAACTAGAAAAATATATTTTAAAGTATCCATTAATTAGGAATTGGAATTTTAATAATAAAAATGATAAGTCAAATTAATCACGATTCATTTGCCACAAATGATAATAGATATTTGAGTTTAATGTAGCATTATTGTCTTTCAATTTCACTAAATTATAATCATAAACTAGTGGTCTTTCTTCAGTAATGTCAAAGAGCAATGAATAGTAATAAGTATACCTTTTAGGTCCAAATATTTTTGGCCAGATTGGTGGAAAAAATATACCATAGGCAATTTTAGTCATTCCAATAGGATCACTTTCGGCAGCTGTTACAATACCACACCATAAAAAATTACTGGTCTTATATTTTTTAGATAATTCAACTGCTTTGTTATAATCAATACTAACCATGTCGATGCCGCCATAGCTCAGACGTTCTTCTACCCAGGTGTTTAAAAATGAAATGTGTTCAAATTTTTGAGCCGAACGTTTTGTCAGTTTGCCAGTGTTCAGCGACTTGACTTTCATATCTAATTTTTCGGCATTGTTGACTATTATTTCTGAAATATTTTCCTTTGCGGTTGCAGATGCAAGATAATCGAGCGGATACTGCATTCTTAAATCAATTTTTAGGTAAAAAGGATCAGCTACAACCAAACGATCTATACCCAGTTCATAACCATTCTTATGAAGATCATTTCTGAAAGTTTTATACGTACCATCGCTGATGATATCTAAGCGATCTTCAATAACTCGTCTATCCGTTATTATCCTGTCAATTAAATCTATATAATAATCCTCATCTGTAACAAAACCCAAATCGAAATTTATTTGACCCGACATTCCATATTTTGTAGAATCTGAAACTGTTGCATTAAAATCTTCTAATTCAAACTGATGAATGATTACAAGGTCTTGAATCAAGTTATCTATGATTTTATTTATTCCTAAATCATTGTAATCATATTCTTGTTGATAGTGGTATGCCATAGTCATAGCTAAAGCCGAAGTTTCCAAAGGAGACATTTCTTTGAAAAATTCATAGACATATTTATTTTTTCCTTGCAGAAACTCTGATTCATATATATCAATGAGGTCATCGTATTGCTTGAAATTTTTATGTTTGGCAATGCCATAAATGCCTTTGATGATATTTTTTCTTAAATATCGGTTGAGAGTGTCATTTTTTAACAATAGAGAAGATAAATAAATAGCCATTGGATAATCCTTCTCATACAGTTTCATTTTTGGCAATTCATACATAATCATATTTTGAACTTCGGCAAACTTATCTTCCGAAACCAAAAATTCAGATTTTCCTTCATTAGACATTTTACCAACAATTTTCTCAATTTTAGATTTGCGTTCTGAAATTCCAGGATGCGTATCAGAATCTTCATTATCATTGGGTACAATTTCTTCATATTGGATGTTTCCAACAATATCCGTTTTAACAGCAAAGGTGGAATCAACTTGGAAAATATTGTAATCAAAGTCTTCATTGGCAAAAGGAGCTTGTCCATACGATAAAACATCAAACAAGCTAGTAGCACCATTTAGATCGTAATCCGAATTTAGAAAGATTCTCAATCCGGCAGTATCCGCTACAAACTCCAACTCTTTGCTGTAGTTTGAAGAGGCTGTCATGCGTTCCACATTAGAAGATTTTTTGTAGACCCCAATTCCTTGGTTCATTTTAGTGGATTCTCTAAAATTGTCAATTATGTGTTCTTTTTGAAAATGCGAGATTTCGTGAGCCAGAATATAAGCCAATTGTGCCTCGTTTTTTGCTTTGGCAATCAAGCCCCAATTCATGAAAATGATGCCGTCATCTGTTGTAAAAGCATTTACAGAGGGACTTTTTACTGTATATACCCGAATTTCTTTTCTCAGCTCTTCATCATCTTTCAGTAAAGTATCAATAATCCTGTTGGCATAACGAGTGATGGTATCATCAAAATAGACCTTGCCACTCAAGAGCATATCGTCAATAAGATAATTACTTTCTTCGTAAAAACGCTTTTCCGCCTTTTGTACTTCTCGTTTGTTCTTCTTTTCGATTTTTTTTATATCTCTTTCAAATTTTGAATTAGTACTGACAGTAAAATCTCTTGGAATATCTCCAGTTAATTCAATATTTTTGTAGTCAGTAAAATCCTTTTCATGATCTTGCCCCCAAATGACTTGTTGTGAACAAAAGCCAAATGCAAAAACAGTCAGGATACAGAGGTACTTTTTTATATATATATTCACACGTTAATATTTTATCACCTTTATATAAATTTCTTTTATCGTCTATTGAAATTACATTTTTAAATTAAAACAAATAGGGTATTCTGTTGAAAATTAGGACATAGTGCTTTGAAATCTATATTTTTTCATTGTAAAAGCATTTAATTTCATCAGTAAAGTTACCAGAACCATTAATGCTTTAGCTAAATTGTAAAATTAACAATACATTTTCTTTCAATGGTATGAATTTTGTCATCAAAATGTAGAATACGTTCTTTGAATCACATCAAACTTTGGATGCTAATTGTTAAATACGAACAAACCATTCATTGTTTAAACAAATTTTGATTTAGTATATTATTTTTCCTGTCTTAGAATTACAGTTTAATGAATTTTAGATTTGAGTGATAAGACCAATTTAACAAGCATCAAAATATAATTCAAAGTTTTGATAATCAGTTTTTTGTGAAAGTTATTTGAGTATGTTAATTTGATCTTACCACTTAATAAGATCAATTTAAAAAGCATCAACTAGCCTTTCAAAGTATTGCTAATCAGTATTTTGCAAACTTTTATTATACTTGTTAATTCGATCTTTCCATTTATATTTTTAAATATATCATACATTAATTACAAATATTTACAATACTTAAAATGAGCAAAAATAACTATAATGAAAAAAAATATTTGATTTGTTATAAATAAATCAACTTTTGGACAACGAAAGCGTATAAATGTATAATGTACAACAAGCAAAATTTTGATATTTTATTGGTGGAAGATAATCTAGGAGACATTTTATTAACCCAAGAAGCTTTCAAACGAAGTAAAATTTCAGTTGACATACATTCTGTTATGGATGGTGAGCAGGCAATTGCCTATTTGAATAAAGAGGGG
>JAHDGP010000178.1:0-2926 GCA_020627525.1 Bacteroidota bacterium | reverse complement strand
TTACGGGAGCGATTGTTCCGGATTTAGTGTTACTTGACCTAAATTTGCCCAAAAAGAATGGTAAAGAGGTATTGAGGTTTATAAAAAGTGATGACAAATTGAAATCAATTCCTGTTATCATTCTTTCGACTTCAACTTCGAGTTGTGATGTGAAAAATGTATATGAATTAGCATCGAATAGTTATGTTAACAAACCTGTTGATTTTAATGCTTTTATAAATGTGGTCCAAATTATTGAAAACTTTTGGCTAAAAATAGCCTTACTACCAACTACTATATAAATTTTAAAAACTACTACCATCGAAAAAACGAAGCACCATATTATCCATATTGAAGACAATGCCGCTGACGCTAAATTGGTAGAAATTTACCTTGGTCAGTCAATTCAATTTCGTGATCAACTAGAGTTTAACTACACCTTGACAAGAGTTGATTCATTGACTGCTGCAATGGAAATTGAAGATAAAGACAGATTTGATGTTGCCCTGCTTGATTTGAGCTTAACTGATAGCACAGGTCTAAAGACATTGGAGAAGTTTCTTTCTGAAGATGGCTTTTTGGGATGTCCCACCATTGTTTTAACAGGATATGAAGATGAAAAAACTGGATTTGAAGCTCTTCAAAAAGGGGCTGTTGATTATTTGAACAAAGGAAAAATCAATAGTTACTTATTGGTAAAGTCAGTTTTGTATGCCTGTATTAGGAAAGACAATCAAGCTTTGATAAAAGCAAAGGAAGTTGCTGAAAATACCGCTGAAATGAAACAGCGCTTTTTAGCTAGTATGAGTCACGAATTGAGAACACCGCTGAATGTTGTGATTGGAACTGCAAACTTGCTGGAACAAAGTGAACACACACAGCAACAACAAAAATACATTGACGCCCTTAAGATTACTTCTCAAAGTTTGTTGGGTTTGATCAACAATATTTTAGATGTTTCCAAAATTGAGTCTGGTAAAATTGAATTGGAAAACAAGCCATTTGAGTTGACTAAATTGTTAGAAGACTTAATGCAATTATATTCTTTCAAGTCGCGTGATAAAAAACTTGGATTGTATAAAAAATTCGATTTGAGTTTGCCTAACTATGTAATTGGAGATTCTTTGCGTTTGAATCAAGTACTTATAAACTTGTTAGACAATGCGATGAAGTTTACAGATAGTGGAGGAGAGGTTGAATTAAAAGCGAAGGTAATAGATGAGTCTGAAGACGATGTTGCTATTTGTTTTCAGGTTTCTGATTCTGGTATAGGCATTGCGCCTGAAAAAATAAATTCTATATTTGATTCTTTTGTACAAGCAGACGAAAGTACCACTCGTATTTATGGCGGGACTGGTTTGGGCTTGAGTATTTCACAACATTTAGTTAGTCTTTTTGGAGGGCAATTAGAGGTAGAGAGCGAATATGGCAAAGGAGCGACTTTTGGGTTTACTATTAATTTAATAAAAGATAAAGAAACTGTATTTATACCTCCTGAAGAAAGAGTTGAGTTTAGTACTGTTCGTGCCAATGATGATTATACCAAAATTTTATTAGTAGAAGATCACGATTTTAATCAAATGATCGCTATTCAATTGTTAAAAAATTGGTCTAATAAGATTGAAGTTGATATTGCCCATAATGGCAAAGAGGGTGTGGAAAAAGTTAGAAAAAACTATTACGATTTGGTATTGATGGATATAGCTATGCCTGAAATGGATGGTTTGACTGCTACAAAAATGATCCGTACTGAATTGCCAGAGGAAAAGAAAAACATTCCTATAATAGCGATGACGGCTCACGCTTTGAAAACGGAAATGGAAAAATGTTTCGCTGCTGGAATGAACGATTTTATCAGTAAACCCATTGATCAATCATTGCTGTTTAAGAAAATAAATAAAGTACTAAATTTAGCAGAGCAAGAAAAGAATGGAGGCATTCCAAAACCTGCAGAACCATCAGCTATCAATGAATTGTCAGGCTTAAAAGTAGACTTGGTGTATTTTGATCATTTGGCTTGTGGGGATGAAGATTTGAAAATGACATTGTTAAAAAGTGTTTTAGATGATCTACCTTTGGAGATGGAAAAGATAAAAGTGGCCTATGCTGATGAGAAAGTAGAAGACTTTTATAAGGTTGCGCATAAGTTGAAATCCACTTTCGGCTATGTTGGATTAAAAGAAAGCCCTGCTATCAATAAAGTTTTAGTACGTCCAACAGAAAGAGAAGAAAAGTTTTATTTTGAATTTGTGGATTTTGAACACTTTAAAGTGATTTCAAAAGAAGTTCTTTCACAAATAAACGATATTTATTACAAAGAAAATAAATCAAATTAATATAGAAAGGTATGAAAATATTAGTAGTAGATGATGATCCTGTTATAGTTAAAGCACTCGAAAGCAGACTGTCAAAAGAAGGATTTGAAGTTTTTGCAACTTTAAATCCCACTGAGGCTGTTGCAGAGCTAAAAGATGAGGAAAAAGAACCTTTTAATCTGATAATATCTGATATCGTAATGCCATATATTTCTGGTATCGAGTTATTAACAGAGATTAAAACGGTTACACCACATACACCAATCATTCTAATATCTGCACTTGATCAAAAAGAATTGATACTTACAGCTTTTGAATTAGGCGCACAAGATTTTGTTGTAAAACCAATAAACTTGGATGAGTTGTTGCTAAGAATTACAAAATATATGCCTAGAGAAGACGCTTCGTAAAAGTTGTTTTTGGGTATAAAATTATAAAATACTTGAAGTGAATAATTGTTTAACAGCGATTGTTCACTTTTTTATGTTTGTCTGCTGTTGATGCGCAAATAAAAATAAAAGAAGATAATTCTACAGTTGTATTTATTGTTATGCAATTCTATGCTCCTATTATTCATTCAATGTTGTTTAGTTAAGAAATTGAAAGTTTTTTTGAAAAAGCCTGAAGGGCTG
>JAHDGP010000177.1 GCA_020627525.1 Bacteroidota bacterium | reverse complement strand
GATTGGAAAAAGAACCCATCAAAAGTGTGTCGATTATTTATGTTTACCTACTTAAGTACTTACAATACTCTCGCAATTTACTAATTTAAATATTTAAATAAATTTTAGATAAGATATTATTTGATGTTATACAACACATATCAGGTAAACAAAAGACCATAAATATTTAAATAATTAATAAGGACTATTCGCAAATACGTAAATCAGATCGTCTTGTAAACGACAAACCAAAATTATTTATTCATTTTTAAGTATTTTGAATTTTGTAAAAATTACTTTGTAAAAAAGTGTTTATCAATGTTTTATATATAATATTTTGTTTGTGTTTTTATAGATGTATATAAATGTGACTATATGCATAAAGGATTATTGCTAAGTTGTTTATGTTTTGTTTGTTTGTGGGTTTTTCAATTTTTTTAGGAAAATAGATAAATACAATTAAAAAATTGATAAACAACATTAATTGCGTGATAAAATTAATTTTATTGACACAATAATAATTTTCAAATTCCTATCTTTACACCATCATCGTAAAAGAAGATAAACTTCACACATACTAACTTTCCTTCAACTTCTCATTTCTTTAGCATTGATTACCATATAATTATATTTGAAATAATATTATGTTTGCAAGGATTTAACTTCAAACAAATTTATTTAAGAAGCTACATTTAGGTATAGGTGTATATTAATTAATTGAGTTCTACAATTAACTCATTTTAATTATTTGGATAATTAATTCTACTGAAATAAAAATTTACACACACCAAAAAAAACTAAATGAAAAAATTAATTCTCCCTGCATTACTTTTGTTTGTGCTGTCCATATCTGGACTGTTGGCAAACAAAAATTCCCTAAACGCTGTAGTTGTAGATAATGTTATAATGGCAGGTGCAACAAATGACATTAATGCAAATGTATCTTCACTTGAAATTCTTTTTCAGCCACAATTCGGAACTGCCGCAAAAAATAATTCTGGTCAAATTATTTATACACCATTTCCTGAATATCAAAATAGTGTAATTGATAAGTATACTTATCAAGTTTGCAATACCAACGATCCAGGTGACTGTAGGCAAGTTGAGTCTCGCGTGGTAATTGGTGATGGCAATGACTTTTTTGCCTGCGATGATGTCTATTTTGTAGACAACGGAACGACCAATAATCGTCTGACTGTTTTGGATAATGATAGAAATGCAGACGCAAGTTCATTGAATATTATTTTAGCTCCAATTCACGGATCTTTGGGTCTGGACAATGGCGTTGTTACTTATTCGGCTCCTTCAAATTATCAGGGATCAGACGAATTTTTATATTCGGTAAACAGTGCCATAAATGGCGAAAGTGCGCAAATAAAAGTAACCGTTATTGTAGGAAATACGAATGAACTGATTGGTATTCGTGATTGCATTTATGCCGTGGAAGGTGAAGACAATACAGGTGGTTGTAATGTCGGGAATATTTGTAATGATGGTGATCCTTGTACAGTAAATGATCGTTACACTTCTAATTGTGAATGCCAGGGAAATTTTCTTGATTCTGATAATGATGGAATTTGCGACTTAGAAGATAATTCGAATGGTAATTGTGATTTTACCGGATCTTGCAATGATGGTGACCCTTGTACTTCAAATGATCAATACGATGCTGATTGTAATTGCAACGGTACTTATCAAGATTCAGATAATGATGGAATATGTGATGTACTAGATTCAACAAATGGCAATTGTAGCCTAAATGGAATTTGTAATGATGGAGATCCTTGCACAACAAATGATCGCTATGATTCCAATTGTAATTGTAATGGAACTTTTCAAGATTCAGATAATGATGGAATTTGTGATGGGCAAGACAATACAAACGGTAATTGTGTTTTCAATGGAGTTTGTAATGATGGAGATCCTTGTACGACCAATGACCGCTTAGACTCAAACTGTAATTGTGTAGGAGAATTGTTGGATTCTGATAACGATGATATATGTGATTTGAATGACTCAACAAACGGCAATTGTACCTTAAATGGTAGTTGTGATGATGGTAACGCTTGTACTGTAAATGATAGCTTTGATGCCAACTGTGACTGTGTTGGAGTTTTCTTGGATGCTGATAATGACGGTACATGTGACAACAATGATAATACAAATGGAAACTGCTCTTTAAATGGTATCTGTAATGATGGTGATCCTTGTACAACCAATGATCGTTATGATGAAAACTGTAATTGCGTGGGCATATTTTTTGACATAAACAATGATGGAGTATGCGATATAAATGAACCTAATTGTACGGTTGGAGCAAATTGCAACGATGGGGATGAATGCACGATTAATGATACTTACAATAACAATTGTGATTGTGAAGGAGTATTTGCTGATTCTGATGATGATGGAGTATGCGATGCCAATGATACAACAGATGATCTATCTGAATGTGATCCTGGTGGATTTTGTGATGATGGCGACCCATGTACTTTAATTGATAGATTTGATGCCGATTGCAACTGTGAAGGAATTTTCTTTGATGCAGACGGAGATGGCATTTGTAATGTTTTGGATCAAACAAATGGCGATTGTATTTTGGGTGCTGCTTGTGATGATGGAAATGCTAATACTGAAAACGATGTTTATGATGCCAATTGTAGATGTAGAGGAACAGTAATTCCAGGAAACAATTCAAATCCACCTACAGCTTCAGGAAATTGTAAATTGGATTTTGATACCATTGCTGGAAATAGTTGTGAAGGTACAGGTGGTACATTTGTAGTAGTTTCTCCTAACAATGGTCAAGGACATTTATATGAAATTTTTGATGCAAACGGAGAGATTAATAGGAAAAACTTTACAGGAGATAACCTTGTAAGTTTCGATAATTTAGAACCGGGAAATTACGAGTTGGTCGTTTCAGGTCCTTGTGATGGAAAAGCCAATTTTACTATTCCTGACAATGGTTCATTTGCTGCTACAGTAAACAGTGATAGTTACACGCTAGCTTGCGGATTGTTTAGTTTGGAAATGGATGTTTTAGCAAATGATTCAAACTTTGACATCAATACTTTTGACATTGTTACCATAATTCCTGCTTCTTCAGGTAAATTAAAAATAGAAGAAGGTAAAATTATTTTTAATGCAGAAAATGGTTTTGTTGGATTAGTAGAGTTCAGTTACGAAGTTTGTGATGCAAATGCTTGTTGTAAAGAAGTTCCAGTTCAAATTGAAGTAGATTTTTGTACTGATTTACAAGGACCATGTGTAGGAAACATTTTAATAGATGGTGATGAATGTGGGGACGAAATGGGAGATATTATTGTTTATAACGGTGCTCCGGGAGAGTCATTCTTCCACACAATTTTTGATGCAAATGGAGAAGAGTATGCGAAAAACTCAACTACAGATTTTCCAGTTGTATTTAAAAATCTACCAACAGGAACATACACTGCTCAAGTAGAAAGATTGGGTGATCCGACTTGCTTAGAAACGAGCGAAGTAACGGTTGTTGATTGTACAGAAACAGGTGATCCAGTCGATGCAGGCGATTCGCCAGCCATTACAAGATGTGCGCCTGCTCCTCGTTTTACAGTTGATAATACTTCAAACGCTTGTTCACAAGAAGATGTTATTTTGACATTGATTGATGAAAGTTACGAATCCATTACTTGGTTGCGAGATAATGAACCAATTGAGGGAGGAACAGAATTGAGTTGCAAAGCAGATATTACAGGTTATTATTCAGTAATGGTGACAACTTTAGAAGGAGAAACATTAGAGTCTTACAAACAATTTATTGATGTGTGTCCTGTATTGTTTGGCGGTACACAAGATATTGCATTCTGCAATGGACAGCCTATTGCAATAGCAGTAATTGATAATGACCAAAGTAATAATCAAATAAATTTTGTGAAAACACCTGAAAATGGTTCTGTTTCAATTTCTGGAAACAAAGTTATCTATAACCCAAACCCTGGATTTTCTGGAGTGGATGAAATGTATTATTCTCAAGTTCAAGAAAACCCTTGCAATTGTGAATTGCCATTGACAAAAGTTATGGTTAATGTTGAACAAGCAGATGCACCTAGAGCTATTCCAAATGGTGAACTAGCAATCAATGCACTAAACTTTCAAGAGTCAATTTTAGATTCAGAACAAGCTTCTTTTGATGTTAGAATGGAAAGCAATGGTACTTTGAGTTGTCCATTGAACCTAATTGTTACCAATGAACCTACTATTGGAACTACGACAATTTCCAATGACCGTAAAATCAACTATGTTCCTCAAACAGGATTTGAGGGTACAGTATTGATAGAATATATGTTATGTGCTTGTTCTTCATGTGAGACTGGTGAAATTATAATTGATGTAAACAATGATGAATTAGAGTTCATCATTCCAGGTGCTATTTCGCCAAATGGGGATGGTGTTAACGACTTTTTCTATATTCAAAATACAGAATTTGCTGGCAGATACGATAACTTAAAAGTGATAATATTCAATGCCAACGGTGGTATGGTATACAAACAAGAAAATTGGGATAATACTACAACTTGGGATGGAACAGCATACAGCGAACCAGTTCCAGAAGGTGTTTATTTCTATGTACTCCAATTTGAGGGAGAAAACACCTATTTACAAAGATCAGGGTACTTCGAATTACGAAGGTAAATTTTATAACTTTCAGTTTATTAAAAAAAGGGGTTTTCATTTTATGAAGCCTCTTTTTTAATTTTTGTAACAAGCCAATTTAAAAATCGTCTTTATATTTGAGAACATATTATAGATTGTGTTCTATGTGTGCCAAATAATTTATTTTATACGAATTTGAATGAAGTTGTTTAGAATTAATGATTAATATCCAAATGAGCTGTACTTTTAGTCTAGATGAAGCTATTTTTAGATCAGACACTTCGGTAAAAAGACACTCATATATTTAAATTACTTAATTCTAAACAACTTCTATATATAATTTCGAGTTAAACGATTCTCATCATAAAATTTTTAATAAAATGAAGTTGTTTTTTAAGTACTTGGATATAAGTAATCAAGTCATTCAGAAGAAAGGTTTTTTTGATTTACAAGTGGTCCGACAATTCGGAAAAAAAGTCTTGCATATCAGGGCTATGAAATACTTTTTTGCCGCCATAAATCGGAAAAAGATAAATTCTGAATACTCGATTACTTTTGTCCGAGTACTAAAAGCCTGCCTCTGTATTCTAGTATTTTTCCAAATCGGCTTAACTGCTCAAGTTGATTATGAGAATAATCCAGAATTTGAAAAATCCATCAAGGAATACCTTTCAATGAAGGAGTCAAACCCTGAAAACCCAGTTATCCAAGAGGAATCTCTAAATGACATGGGCTATAAAATGATTGAATACGGTAATTTAGAAAAAGCGATAGGCGTTTTCATCATAAACACTCGTTTGTATCCAGCATCTTCTAATACCTATGATAGTTTGGGAGAAGAATATATGTTGGCTGGCAATTATGACAGAGCAATCAAAAACTATCAAAAAGCGGCCGAATTAGATCCTTCAAGTTTTTATGCTACTCAAATGGTCGATCAACTCACAGCCTTTAAGGGTTTTGAAAAGTTGAGTGAACCAGAAAAAAACTATGAGGCTTTTTGGTATTTGTTTGATGCCAATTATTGCTTTTTTGATTTGAAAAATATTGATTGGAAAGCGAGGTATGAAAAACATCGTTCTAAGGTTACAGCAAATACTACAGATGATGAATTGTATGAAATAATGGTTGAAACTTTAGAGGGGTTCAACGATGCACATGTTGATATAAGAGTTCCTAATGGTCCACATTTCGACGCAGGAAAACCATCTTACATTCGTGGTGTATTAAAAGAAGTAAAGGAAGAACTTAAACTTGAATCAGATTCAAAGTGGGTAATGTTGGATCATTTTATGAAAATGTCAGACGAAACTTTATTGAAAGCTGGTTTTGAACCAATGCAATATAAAGGCTTGATAATGGAAGACAAGCCCTGGTTTTATCATACCACTTCGGAAGATTATGGCTATCTAAGATTTATTTCTTGCTACTCTAGAGTGATTACTGAAGAGGGAGATCTGGAAGTTTTATTGGATGAAATTTTTGAAACATTTAAAGGTAAAAAAGGAATCATAATTGATGTTCGTCTAAATGGTGGAGGCTATGACGGTGTTTCTTTTATGGTTGCAGGAAAATTGACAAAAGAAAAAATACTCGGACATACCAAGCAAACCAGAATTAAGGGAGATACTTATTCTGAACCAGAAGAGCATTTTATTGAACCGTCAGGAAAACATCAGTTTGAAAACCCTGTTATAGTTTTAACAAACGATAGGACAGTAAGCGCAGCAGACGTGTTTGCATTGGCGACGAAGCAATTGCCAAATGTAAAAATTGTAGGCGATAACTCAAACGGAAGTTTCTCAGATGTTTTGGAAAAGAGAATGCCAAATGGCTGGATACTCAACTTGTCGAATCAGAGATATTTCAGCCCTGATGGAGAAAATTACGAAGGAAAAGGCGTGCCTGTAGATGTGAAAATGCAAAACACACTTGAAGACATCGTAGAAAAGAATGATCCTATTATTCTCAAATCTTTGAAAATGCTGGGTAAGTAAAATTTGCAGAATTGTTTCAAGTTATGACAAAAACAAAAACGCAAGGACAACACCCAACACAAAAGCGACAAAGGCAAGAAGGAATGCCCTAGATTGACGTCCTTCCAATTCTCTAATACGTTCAAGGTTTTGCTCATTTGCCTTGCTTTGGTCTTGGTATTTTTGTAAAATTTTTTCTGTTTCAGAATGCGTTTTTTCAATTTGTACCAATCTTGTTTGTAGTGAATTTACTTCCTTAGCGTGTATTTGATCGTTGGCAAATAGTTGATTGTTTAAATTTTTGATAGATTCTTCATATTGTTTTTCGACTAATTTTTTTGTGTCGGAGACGATTTTTGCTTTGGAGTTGGCAAAGCGTTCACTAGATTCTTCGACAATCGAAGTCAAGTAATGACCAAGTGCAGCGGGAACAGGTAAGCTTTTGTCAGCAATTTTTTCAACCAGTGTTACATCATCAGTATGCCCCAAAGCAGATATTAAATACTTGGGTAAGTTTACCAATTGCTCTGCCAAGTCGGGATCATCAAAACGTTCCAAATAGCCGCCACCGCCACGAACCAAACAAATTATTTCTTGATCCGAATTACTGTATTTATCCACTTTTCCAACAAGTGCCGGAACAGAATTAAAGTTGGTGCGATCACAGATAATATTAAACTGATCTCTGCCAGAAGTGAAAAGCGCATAAACATCATTTTCAACAATGGCATTGTCACCAATTAAAAATACAATATTGATGGATTCATTTTTATAAATTTTATTGCGCAAAAACTCATCACAATTTTTATAACCCAAATCTCTTTTTTTCTGAAGAACAGCAACTTCTTTTAAGTCTTTATCCGTAATTTTTTTCTTTCTCGTTTCCACCACTTGACTCACATTCGCCTGTAACTCAATTGATCCATAATTAGAAACTCTTCGAGTAATAAATCCCACAAATTTAATAACCTGATTATTAGGTAAACTATTCCTTAGATTGACAGGGACTTTCAGCTTTATTTTGTAATCGGTATGTTGCTCGTCTAGAAGACTGTCATAATAAAAGCCACCATAAGCCCTTTGTCCTTCAGCTTTGTAAACACCAGACAATTCAACCAGTTTTTTCTCCTGATTGGTTGGAGGAATGTGCGCTTGAAAAACCGAAATAATCGAAAATGGCGTATACTGCCTTGTCAATTCAGTTGTCATAAAAAGAGCTTTTAGGAGACATAAAATACATGTTTACTTCAATGTTAGAAGAAGTATTCATAATTATGGAGGTTGAAAAATATTTTACAATGAACTAAAATATTTTTCAAAACTACCAAAAAGGAGTGAATTCAAAGTTACAGATTTTTTTTGTTTTGATAAAATTACTTTAGTACAATGAAATAATAGAGTTTAAATAAGGCAACTTAAATTTAATAAATATAGATTTTGTATTTTAATTTGCCTAAAGTGATGTAGATATTTTTTCTTTTAGCAATGAAGATGCTTGTATCATTACTTTCCTATTCTTGAATATGTTTGTGTAATTTAAATGAATAAATTTAGTTGATATAAGTAGAATGAATAAATACAATTGTAATGCTTGAAAAAGAAAAGTTAGAAGTTTATTTAAAAATATTTAAGGGCTTAAAAGCAGAAGACCTTCAAAAAGTTGCTCCTTTTGCAAAAGCCAAATCATTAAAGAAAGAGGAAGTTTATATTAAAGAAGGAGAGCAAAAGAAAAAAGTTGCTTACATAAAAAGTGGATTGATTCGAGTTTTCGCTGTCAAAGAGAATGGGGTAGAGGTAACGATATTGCTAAGGAAAGAAGATCAGTTTGTTGCTTCGCACCATGTATTGATTTTAGAGGAGCCTTCCAGGTATTATTATCAAGCATTGGAGCCAACAGAATTATTGGAATTTGAGTTTGATGAAATAGAAAAAGTTCTAGTACAAAATCCAAAGTTTGGAAAGGTGAGAATATACTTTTTGCGACAAACGTTAGCTGAATCACTGAATCAATTAGAAACTTTTGTGCTTCTTTCTCCCGAAGAACGCTACAAGGAATTTATAAATAAAAACCCCGATCTACTAAATCGAGTACCCAATAAATACATCGCAAATCTGTTGGGAATCACTCCCGTTTCGCTAAGTAGAATTAGAAAGAGAATAGCGGATAAATAATAAAACTAATTTC
>JAHDGP010000176.1 GCA_020627525.1 Bacteroidota bacterium | reverse complement strand
AGAATGAGGAGGAATAATCGAAGACTGATCCAGACCGAAGCCTGAGGTCATCCGATGAATGAGGAGGAATACTCGAAGGCTGACCTCAATCCAACCACCCTTGCCCAATTATAAACGCCGCTTTTTCATTGTCAGGCTCAATGGTGGTGACACGGTTTAAATATTTTTTCGCTTCTTTCTTTTCGCCTTTGAAATAATGTAAGCCTACTTTGTTTAATAAAGCAGGAATGTAATCGGGGTTTAATGACAATGCTTGTGTGTATAAATCATTGGCTGTTTTTGTGTCTTTTTTATTAAAGGCAATGAAGCCTAAATTATTTAGTGCTGGTATGTGTGTATTGTTTTCTTTTACTATTTCGGAAAATATTTTTTCGGCTTTGTCTAATTTATTTTGTTGCATATAAACGCTGCCTAATTTATTTTGAAAATCTTGACTAAGGGGTAACAATTCTGTGGCTTTTGTGAAATATTTTTCTGCCTCCCTAAATTTTCCAGAAGAATAATAGGCTTCTCCAATTCTGTAAAAAGTCCAGTCTTTTTCTATTGTTTCAAAAGGTGTTTTTTTCGCTGTTTCAATTACTCTTCTAAAATCATTTTTCAAATAATACAAATGCACCAAGTCTTCTGCCTTCGATTCAAAAGACTTTACTTTCTTTAAATAATATTCTGCTGAATCGAGCATTCTGTTTTCTGACTGAAAGGCTTCGTAATATTTTAAATAGGCTTTTCCAAAATCCAAGTTTGATTTATTACTTGGGTTCGTGATGTTTTTTAATCCAATAAAGTTTTCTATTTCTACTTTTGCATTTATATCTATTGGTTTTCTGATAAAATGATCGTGAACGGTGACGTGGGGAATGTCTATACTTGACGAAACGGGCATATGACAACCTGAGCAATCATCCTCGTTCTGTTGGCGAGTTATTAAATTTTCAGAACAAAGCACGTGGCACGATTGGCAGGCACTATTAAATTTTGTCTTGTGAGTTTCTTTTACTGAAATGTGCGGATTGTGGCAAGTGATGCAAGTCATCTCTGACATTTTATAGCATTTACTCATCGCAGTTCTATCCGCATGCGATGCCATTATGAATTGTGTTTGATTGCCATCAAACTTTGGCAAATACACTTCCATTACTTCTGATAAATGTTTCCCTGGTTTAAAATCTTCAAAGTCTTTGCCTTCTTTCAAGATAGCAATGCCTTGAGCGTGGCAACGTTGGCAAACGCTCATTTGCAATTCTTTGGAAAGCTTACCAGGATTGACAATGGAATAATCTATGTATTTAGATGTGTCTATTCGCTCGCCTGCCAGTTTTAGTTTTATGTGTTCGGAGCCTGGTCCGTGACAGCGTTCACAACCAATTCCCAATTGCACTGTTTCAAATTTATTTTCAGAGCCTTCAAACATTTTTGGATAGCTGTTGTGGCAGGTCATACACTCTTTCCCAACGATTCTGTTGAGACGGTTTGCCAATTTGCTATCGAAGCCAGGAGCGATGTCCCAAATACCTTTTTGCGTGTAAAATGTAATGGGTGCTTGGGTCAAATATCCATCATTATCAACAATGTGTGAATTGGTGTGTTGCCCTGAACCGACAATGTACTTAATGTCAATTTCTTTTTTGTGAACGGTGTCCTTTTCCAAAATTCGGTATTCCAAAATTTTCATAGAATCCCCTTTCCAATAAGGATGGTAAGCCAGATTGTTGAGGCTATCATAGACAACAATGTGTTGGCTAAAATCTGCCTTGCTTTTCATTTTGCTTGCAAAATGGAAAGATTCCCCCATTCCCGTTCGCTTGAATGTTTTGTAAATTTCTTGATGACAACTGGCACAAGCTTCATCTCCTACATACGTTACAGATTCATCCCAATTGAGGTATTCCTTTGTGTTTTTTTCATCTGCGGACTCTGTTCCACAATAGACAAAAAATCCAACAATAAAAAGAAAAAATAATATGTAGATATTACGTGATTGCAAGCCAAAAAATTAGTTATACCCAAACATAAGTAATTTATCTATCAAAATGGACTTTCAATTACTTCAGGAGATAAATCCATCATTTTTTGACATTGATCTAACCTAATTTGAAGAATGGAGTCGTTGTTTTCAAAATGTGGATACAATTCTTTTAAAAGGCTCCAGGTTTGCTTTGGAACATAACTTGTTGATAAATGATCATTGAGCAATGGTTTCAAATTATCAAAAGATGTTTTGAGGTTGCCTCTTTCAAAATTCAGTAATCCCTTTACTGAATTAATTTCGTAACCAACAAACCGCAATCCAATTAACCTTGTCGAATCTGCTAGCAATGTATCTTTTTGCAACAAATTGAATTTTTCTTTCAGTGTTTTCAATCGCTCTTCATACTGATTGATATTTTCAGACACTATTTTATTTGTTGTAATCAAGGAGGTCATTTTATCCAGATTTTCTTTATACATCGCATTGTCTGGATCTCTTTCGTGTGCAATACTTAGATAATGTCTAGCTGAATCTAATTGATCATTTTGTTCAAAATCATTTGCTTTTTGAAACAAAGCAACTGTCTTTTGATTTTCTTGATGATTGAAAAAGCTAAAAGCTCCAATCGCTATTGCGATCAGTAAAACACCTCCCAATAGGTACTTTAAAAAACTGTTTTCTTTTGATTCTGTTATCTTTTTTGAATGGGATTTTTTATCACTTGATGACAATGCTGTCTTTGGGGTATGAATACTGTTATCTTCCGCAAATAAATCGACCGCTTTCAAGGCAATCAAATACATAGAATAATTATCTCTTGAAAAATTTTCACAGAAGGTGGAAATTTGTTCTGTCATCATTTCCAAATCACCTAGACTTGAGAGTTCTTGTAAGTTTATTTCAGTTAAATTTTCAGTAACTCCATCTGTGCACAATAAAAACACATCATCTTTGTGTAAGTCTTTTGTAAAATGCACATCAATTTCTGTAGGAGATTCACTACCAGCTATTGCTCTTAAAATAACATTTGAATGTGGGTGCCACTGTGCATCATCCTCCGTAATTTCTCCACTTTTGACCATCTCATTTACCAAAGAATGGTCATCCGTTCGATAGATTATTTTGCCGCCACGAAACTGATAAACCCTGCTATCGCCACACCAACCAATATAAGCTCCATTGTTGTGAAACCAAACAAAACAGATAGTGGTTTTCATTCCCAAACAATTGGGATGCTCTTTCACATAATTGGTCATTTCAAATTCTACATGCCTTAATGCAGCCGTAAAAAAATTAATGTCTATCTGCTCTGAATTATTTTCAAGTAAAAATTTACTGTATTGATCACAAACTAATTTAGAAGCTACTTCTCCTTTTTCAGATCCTCCTACACCATCACAAACGATGAATAGCCGAGTTGATTCATCTGCCGATCCTGGATCTGGAAAGATAAAATCCTCGTTATTTTGCCGCTTACCTTTTTCATTTAAGAAGTATGGCTGTTTAATACTTATTCTCATTTAATACTAAAGTCAACTGGATACAAAAATATCAATATCAAATATCTAAAATTATACAACGTGCTAGTGGTAAAAAGTTATCTTTGTGTCGAAAAATTAATTATTGTAAGGAATGTAATCCACTTTAAAGTGTCATATTAAAAAAATCTCAATTTAATATTGATCAGTAATTGCCGTTTTATAGTGTGTTTCAAGCATTACTTGATATAAACGATGTAAATTTACAAAATTTAGTGTATTACAAAACCGATTATTTTTACAACTGATAAAAAATTTATATAAAATAATCCTTACAAAAATCTAGTTGTATCTATTTGGATAGAGTATGAATAAATTTAAGTGTTGAGCTTCTAAAAGCATAGTTTGGTTTCAAGCAGAGCCCATTGTGAGCAAAATAGCACAGTTATTGTGCGAAAGGTAGTTTTACTAAATGGTTCAATGCATCAGACAAAATGCAATTTTCAAGAATAACTGTTAAATTAATCCATACTCTTAGAGTTTAATTTATGGCGAAGAGAGATATTAACGTATTTAATGTATCGTTTCTGGATTTACTTTCTGGAGCTTTAGGGGCAGTTTTGATTCTATTTGTAATTGTTCCTAAATTAGACTCCAGTATACGTTTACAACTTCAAGAGCTTGAGACATTTAAGTCTTTGCAGCTAAATGTTAATGACATCAATAAAATGATTGATCAGTTGAAGGGATCAGTACCAAAAGAAATGATGTCGAACCTGAAAAGCAGTGTCAATAATTTGGAGACAGATATTACATCTCTCCAAGATCAAGTAAAATCCTTGCAAGAGCAGATGGCAAAATCAGAAGCAGAAAAAAAACAATCAGTTGAAAAGTCTAAAAAGCTGTCTGAAGAGGTTGAAACTTTAAAATCGCAAATGAAAGACACCAATAAGCTGGTTGTTGAAAATAAAAAGCTTAAGTCTGAATTAGAAGTTTTAAGGAAAAGCCAAGAACAAGCTCAAGCGCAGTTGGAAGTTTTGAAATTACAACAAAATGATGCTAGTGCTGCTCAATCAAAGATTAATCAACAGTTGGAAGAGCAAAACCAAGATTTGATTAAATGCTTAGAAAGTAAAAAGAAATTGGAAGATGCCTTGGCGGAAATGAGAGCCAAAATCGAAGAGCTTGTAACGCAAAATAAGGAATTGTCTAAAGAATTATCAAAAAATTCTAATGACAAAGACTACGTAGAACAAGCTGTAGAAAAATTGGTTAAAAAAGTGGAGACTTTACAAGAGGAAAATAAAAAGATTAAAGAACAAGCTGAGAAAATGCAGCAGCGCAATGAGCAAATGGAAAAACAGCTTAAAAAAGCTCAGAACGAATTGGCTAAAAAAGACAAAGAAGATACAGGTGGAACTAAAGAAGATAGAACTGGTGTGAAATTTAATGATAAAAATATTGTATTTGTGGTGGATGTTTCTGGAAGTATGGATGATGATCCCGAACCCGAAAAATTAGACCAAGTAAAAGCAGGTCTAAAAATGTTGGTTGCCTCTATGGACGATTCTTATAAAATTGATATTGTTATCTTTCCCAAAAGTCCTCAACAAGATTGGGACGCCTTATACAATCGTTTGACGCCCGTTTCTGATAAACAAAAATATGCTATTTATAGACACTTAGCTCCAATTTATGCAAGAAATTGTACACCTACAAGGTCTGTTTTGGAACATGTTTTGACTGATGATGCGTATAAGAATGCAGGAACCATAACTTTTCTTTCTGATGGCTTGCCCACAAAGTCAATTGCAGGGAGTACAGACTGCCCCGATGATCCGCCAAAAGAGGTGTTGAGTTATGTAAGAAATATTAATAAAGGAAAGGTAATTAATACCATTGGTGTTGGAAAAGTTTATCGAAACTCTGCTAGTTCTGACCCTAAAGTGAAATTTATGAAAGAGTTGGCAAAACAAAACGGAGGATTTTATATTGGATTCTAAGTTTTAAGTGAATAATATGGAAGATAAAAAAGAACAAGAAGAAATAAAAGAACAAAACTTACCTGAAGCCTCGTTTACAGATTTTAATTTTGAGCCTGAACTACAACAAAGTTTGGATTTAGTTGGATTTAAAACACCTACCCCCATTCAACAAAAAGCAATCCCAATCATTCAAGATGGGTCTGACATTATTGCTATTGCACAAACAGGAACAGGAAAAACTGCCGCATTCCTATTGCCGGTAATGAATAAAATATTTAAAGATAAAGTAAAGAACTTTCACACGCTTATTATTTCACCAACAAGAGAGTTGGCTATCCAAATTGATAGGCAAGCGCAGGGTTTCTCTTATTTTCTAGATATTGCTACTATCGCTATCTATGGAGGAAAAAATCCTGAGATTTGGGGAAACCAACAAAGGGCATTAGAAAACGGTACAGAGATCGTTGTTGGAACGCCTGGTCGTGTTCTTGCCCATTTCGATTTTAAATATGCAAAAACGGATACGGTTAAATGTCTAATTTTAGATGAAGCAGACCGTATGTTGGATATGGGATTTGCCGATGATCTTAAGAGAATCATTAAAAGACTTCCTGACAACATCCAAACACTTATGTTTTCTGCAACTATGCCTCCTAAAATTAGGGCTTTGGCAAAAGACATCCTCAAAGATCCCAAAGAGGTAAGTATTGCCATTTCAAAACCCGCTGAGGGGATTGTTCAAAAAGCATATTCTGCGTATAACAATCAAAAATATCCACTGTTAAAAAGTGTACTAAAAGATTATGCGGACGATATTGTAATCATTTTTTGCTCTTCCAAGGCTAGTACTAAAGAAATAGCACAAAATTTAATTAAAGATAAATTTAAAGCCAAAGCTATTCACTCCGACCTTGAACAAAAGGATAGAGAAGAAACGCTACAAAAATTTGTTGCCAAGAGGTTTAATATTCTTGTTGCCACCGATGTAATGTCAAGGGGAATTGACATTAAAGAAATTGGTTTGGTAATTAATTTTGATGTACCCCACGATCCTGAAGATTATATTCATAGAATTGGAAGAACAGCAAGAGCGAATACCAAAGGAGCTGCTGCAACATTTATCAATGAAAAAGATCAACGCAAGTTTCAACGAATTGAAAGATTGTTGGAGCGGGTAATTGATAAAGATCCGCTTCCTAAAGAGTTAGGAGAAGGACCTGAATATAAACCTGCTAAAAAAGGTGGAGGCTCTGGAAGGCGTTACAAAAAATCTAAAAATTACGGTCGCAATAAAAACAGATCACGGTCAAATTCTAATAGAAATTTTAAATCAAAAAGTGGTTCTAAACCTGGTGATCGAAAGCAACAATCTGGAAATACGAAAAACGGTTCAAAACCAAATCCTAATCAAAACAAGGAGCGTAAGCCAAACAATAATGCTAAACCAAATAGCAATAATCCAAAGCCTACTGGCAATAAAACCAATAAAGGACAAACTGGCAATAAGCCAAAGAGCAATAACCAAAATAAACAGAACTCTACTAATAATAAGCCTAAGAAAAAGTTTTAGTCATTAAAAACTTAGTGGCGTTTATAATGTAAGGTGTTTAAGAAAATTGCAAAAGGGAAATATTACGTTGCTAAAGTGAGGGCATTATCGCAAAATTATTGCACAATAATCCAGATTAAAGAGGTACAGCTTATTCATTTAACTATCTTTGCAGCCTTGTTTAATATTAAGCAATACGAAAGAGCATATTGGGATTTAGTAATTTACACTCAAAACTTGTATTTACCAGAAGCGCCTGACCCTTTAAAATTTCAGCTATTTTTAAATCAATAGCCCTGCTATTTATAAAAGATGCGCTTTATTTTTTAAGAAAATACTGCCTTTTGAATTGAGAAAAGCCCAAATCCCCATATGTTCTTGATTAAGGAACAAGTAAAGAATAATTTAACATCTTATGAGTATCAATCTTGAACAAATCTGTAAGGAAACTATATTAGTTGCGAAAGAAGCTGGAAAATTTATCGCCCAAGAAAGAAAGAAATTTAAAATTTCGGATATTGAAGTCAAGAGTCGAAACAGTCTGGTTAGTTATGTTGACAAGACTTCGGAGAAAATGATAATAGAGGGATTGCAAAAGATCCTTCCAAATTGCAGTTTTCTTGCAGAGGAAGAAACGGTTCAAAGAAGTGAAAACGAATGGGAGTGGATTATTGACCCATTGGATGGGACTACAAATTTTATGCATGGCATTCCTTCATATGCTGTCAGTATTGCCCTAACTCATAAAGGCGAATCTGTTATGGGTGTTGTTTATGAAATTAACTTAGATGAATGTTTTTATGCTTGGACAGGTTCGGGAGCTTTTTTAGATGGCGATAAAATATCGGTTTCTGGAATGGAAGATTTCGCTGAGAGTTTTATTTCAACGGGAATGCCCTACTATGATTTTTCTGTAATAAAATATTATACAGATACTTTAAATGAGTTATTACCGATTGTAAGAGGTGTAAGAAGACTTGGAGCGGCGGCGGTAGATTTGTGTTATGTTGCATGTGGCAGATACGAAGCCTTCTTTGAGCACAGTTTGGCACCTTGGGATGTTGCAGCAGCAACATTGATAATAAAAGAAGCAGGAGGAATTATTTCCGATTTTAGCGGTGGAAACGATTACATTTTTGGGCGCCAAATTGTAGCTGGAAATTCAGCGATCCAAAAAGAAACATTAAATATTGTTCAGAAAAATTTCAAAGAGTTTTTAGTTCATTGAACAATTTTTGTCCAACAATCATTTAGACCTTTACTTAACAATTCCATTTCATTATAAATGGTCTCTAAATATTCTTTAACATCTTGACTTAAAGTGTCTCCATGTCTTGTTGCAATTAATTGTAAACAAGAATTAATTCGTTCGATTTTGATTTGAAATTCTCTACCTTTTTTAAGAATCTCTGTTTTATTTACAGGACGTTTTTCAACACTTTTATTTTTACCATTAACAATTAGTGCCTGCAAATTATTCAATGTTTGTTGAATATTATCTAATCTTTGATCCGTCTGATCAAGTTCTCTTTTTACTGTCATACCTTTAACTTCATTTACATTCCCCACCATAGGCGGAATAGGTTTTAATTTAGATGTAATAGTGTTGAAGTTGTCATCATTATGAATGTTAAATAATTGTAATTCTTTGTTTATTTGAATTTCATAGTCTATGCGCATTTTAAATTCGAGTCGCTTGGTAATTACTTTGGCTGTCTTATAAAATTTATAGGCAACTTTCGGGTCTGATTTCCTAAAATGCATTCCTATAAAACAAAGTGCCTTTACAACTACCTGAAAATCGAAATT
>JAHDGP010000175.1:1237-8811 GCA_020627525.1 Bacteroidota bacterium | reverse complement strand
GATGTGGTTTCTTACTTTAAAATTTTCAAAGTCTAGTACGTAAAAATTGCCACTCCAATCTAAAGAGTAGCCTGCAATGACCATCTTGCCATCGTCGTATTTCAAAATCCATTCAGGATGTTTTTTATAAATGCTGGAATTTTCTTCGCAAACAAAGGGAGCATACCAAAGTCCTGCTTTGTAGCCCGCATCGTGAATTGCGGTTGTTATAGATTTCATTTTTCCTTCAAACTTCTTGTTTGGGTGCCAATCACCGACGGAGGTTTGATAACCATCATCTATCTGAAAAATGTCGATTGGCGTTTTTCTTTTATGAAATGCCGCTAAATTTTCCAGTATAATTTTTTCATTTATTTTGGTATAATAATGATACCAACTTGTCCAGCCCGACATTGGTTGAGCAGTGGGGGCAGAAAGATTTGAAGCAGAAAAATAATTCTCCCAAATATCATTTGCTTCTCCTGTCTGATGAAATAAATCGAAAGCCAGAAATTCATTTTCCAAGGATAAATTTTCACAATCTTTATGAATGACAACTTCTTCGTTTTGAGTGTCAATATTGAAAATAGTGAAGCCAGAATTTTCTGCTAACGATCCCCACAATTCATAATTACCTTCAGTTTTAAAATAGGTGTAGGTATAGCTGTGTAATTGTCCTTTTTTGTTTGGATAATTTTTAAAGAAATAATCGCCATAAAAAGGTAGTTTGAATTTTTTGTTGAGGGCAAAGGTGGAACTTCTCAATCCAGGCATTTTATCTTCAATTCCAAACTCTTTACTTTCAGTCCAGGTTTGGTAACCATTAGAGAATATTTTTTCTTTGGGATGAAATACTTTAGAAAAGGTAAGTGAAACATCTTTTAGTACAAAAGGTTTTTCTGGTGTAATGATTAGCCTTAAACGGTTTTCTTTTTTGGAAAATAAGCAAGAAAATAATTGATGCTTGTAAAAAGCTGTAGGATTGAATTGAACAGTTTTTATTTGTTCAGATTCAAAGTAGGAAATGTTTATTTTTTCGAAAATCATCTAATAGAAATGCTAATGTTGCAATGAAAATACAGATTTCTTTTAGGAATTTCGAAAAATTGTAATATCAAAGAAGAAAATTTCTTTAAATAAAGAAAAACTGCCTTGCATAATTGAGTATGACAAGGCAGTTTTTAGTGATTACACCACTTTGATTGCTGGAAAGATAAAAAATGGTTTTTTATTCAAATTCGTTTTACTCCGTTTGCCCCGCTAGGATTTTTGAGTTGACATTTTGATTGTATGCATATTGCAAAATGCTTAAAGAGTCATTGTGAGCACTACAATTTATTTTTATCCAGCCATAGTTGTAGTCGTTGTTGTTTTTTAATCTGAAGCCTAAATATTTATCACCAGCTCCCTTGAATTGCCCAGCCGTTAGAAATGTTCCCAGAACAATGTTTTGTTGTACGTTCCAAAAATTATCTTCATCAATTTCAATATCTAAATCCAAGGCATCAGCATAGCCGTAAGTTGAATTGTCCAATATCTCAACATTTATGGGATGCGCTCGGGCAGCGAGATCATCAAAAGAACTCGGTAATGCTTCACTATTAAACTCATTTAAATCAATAATATCAAAACTGATGTCTGGAAATTTGTCTGAATTCAAATCAATGGCTTGCTTGCCAGTTGAAATAAAATCTGCATCAATGTAACCTTGTAAAATGCTGTCAACATGTTCTGCAATTGGATCATCACTGTTTTGGATTTCCTCGACTGTTCTTGGTAAAATGATGTCTCGATCTATTGGACTTGAAACAATTTGTCCATCAACAATATCTTCAGGATCATCAGTATCGCAACTAATGAAAATGCATGAAGCAAAAACAGCGATCACAGATAAAAGAAGACTTTTGTGTAAAAGCATAGATTGGTAATGTTTGTTAAAAATTTATAAGTATCGCAATTAAATACGAAATAGGAGGGGGCAATATTTTCCTAGTAGAGAAAAGTTTGGGAATTTAACATTTAGAATATGCTCTAATCAATCCGAGCATTATCTATTATTTTGCCTTCAAAACATTTCACAACTCGACCACGATATTTTCTGATAATGTCATAATCGTGTGTGCCAATAAATGCAGCTGTCTCTGTTTTGGAGCAAATCATATGCAATAACCTGATGATCTCCAAGGAAGTTTCTGGATCTAGGTTTCCTGTTGGCTCATCTGCCAAAATCAAAATGGGGTCGTTTAGGAGTGCTCTTGCTATAGAAACTCTTTGTTGCTCACCACCAGAAAGTTGGTAGGGCATAGCCGCTTTGTAATCAAACATCCCGACATTTTCCAAAACAACATCAATCCTTCTTTGTATTTGATCAGTCTTTTTCCAGCCTGTAGCTTTTAGGGCGAAGCGCAAATTTTCCTCTACATTTCTATCCATCAATAGTTGAAAATCTTGAAAAATAATTCCAAGATGCCTTCTCAAATAAGGCACATTTTCCCAGGTGATTTCAGATAAATCGTAACCAGCAACAAAGCCAATGCCTTTTTGCAATGCAAGATCACCATAAAGGGTCTTGAGTAAACTACTTTTACCCGTTCCAGTTTTTCCTACCAGGTAAACAAATTCTCCCTTGTCAATTTTTAGGTTGACATTGCTTAGTATCAATTTCTCTTTTTGATAGATAGAGCAATTATTGAGATCAATAATTCTGGATAATTCTGTGTTGTTTTCGTTGCTCACAATGCAAAAATAAAAAATACTATTGATTTTACGTGTATTGCTTAATTTTAACTCAAAGAATCTGGCTCAATTTCTTGCTATTTTTGCACCTTTGTACTTGTTTTTAGAGCTTTTTACTGACTTATGAAAATATGGGAGATAAAATCAATGTCATACTAGATAATTTATTGTCTTTGACTTGGCGAGTAATAGATTTGCCAATGTTGGTATTGATACCACTTTTGATTGCCATCTTATTAATATTATCCCTTATTGCACGGCTTTTTAAGGTTCGATCTTCTTCAATTGTCAAATACTTTTTTTTTGGATTTTTTGTGTTAGGATTTGCTTTGTTAGTTGATAGAAAGTTTGCCATTTTAAAATCCGAGATTCAGACCTTGAATGAAAAATACATTGGCTTGATGAATAGTCGCGGCAGTTCTGGAGGTAAAAAGTTAGAAAGAAATTTTTTGATGGATGTAGAAAGTTTGAAAAGCAATTTTACTTCCGAATTAAAAGTTTGGCAACAAAACCTAAATCAGGCAGTAGATTTGATAACAGTTAAGAAGGAAGAACCGAATGCTGTTTTCTATATAGCAGCTGTAGACTTATCTTTTCCAGGAATTGAAATTGCGATAACGCCAGAATTGAAAGAAAAATACTTAACCAGCATATTTGCTCACCAAAATGATTGTTTTTTGGCTATCAATGGCGAGGCGGGCAGAACGATGTATCCAGGTTGTGGATTAGGCGAGTGGACAGGAAATTGGATCGTTAGAGGAAACCCTGTTCAAATGACTGATACGAAGGAGCGACCTTTTTTGTCTTTCGATAAATCTAATAAGGCAAAATATGTAAAGGCAGTAATTGTAGATACAACATTGACAGAAGATAAATACAATGCGATTTGGGGAAGGTTTGATATTTTAGTTGATAATGAAATTGTGGAGGATACAAGGAACACACATTACTCAAGAACGGTTATGGGAATTAATGGCGACGGGAACATTTTGTATTTAATGATTGTTGATGGCAAAAGACCAGAACACAGTTTGGGTTTGACTTATGCAGAATGTGCATCTGTTATGAAATTAGTAGGTGCGACAAATGCAATGGCTTGTGATCAAGGTGGTTCTTCTTGTATGTATGTAAAAGGCAAAGGGATCATCAATCGTCCTGCCGACAGTGAGGGAATTGAAAGACCTGTTTACACACATTTTGGAATTCGTATTCCAGATTGATTAATCAAAAAATAAATAAAGACAAATGATAAATGACGATATACTAGAAGCAATATTAAAATATGATGCATATGTTGAAGTACCTTTATATGAAGAAAATGAGGAGGCATTAACCAAGATAAAAAAAGCGGCAGGCAAACTTAATAGTTATAAAAGATACTTTGAAATGCGCAAAGTACTTAGTGACCTTGGTGAAAGAGAAAGTGATATTCATATTGTCAGTCATGCAAAATCTGGAACAACATTAACACAAATGATGCTGTATCAAATGACAACTGATGGGAATATGGATTTTAAACATTTATATGATGTATCGCCGTGGCCTGGGTGGGCACTTAGCTACGATTTAGAAATAAAGGACTTGACCCCAAGAAGGTTGATTAAATCGCACGATCTTTATAGCTTTATGAAGCACATTAAAAAAGGTAAGTTTATATTTTTAATAAGAAATGTATTGAATTCATTTTACCATCATACAAAAGATTATTATGGGCAAGATGAGTCTTATGAAGATTGGGTTTTGAAAGGCATGGATCATTGGTATAAATACAATGAAGGCTGGTTGAAAAATGAAGCAGGATTAGATATACTTTATTTGAATTATGAAGATACCATCACTCGTAAAGACGAACAGATAGAAAAAATAGCAAAATTTATCGGAATGGATATTTCTGAAGAAAAGAAAAAGAGGGTAATTGAAAGAACATCGTTTGAATTTATGAAGCAGCACGAAGAGAAATTTGGAGAGCAACCAAATAAAAAGAAAGTATACAATAATTTTATTAGGAAAGGGAAAGCTGGAGAAGGAATAGAAAAATCGACAGAAAAGATAATCCAGAAGAGTCAGGAGTTAGCAGAAGGATTGTATAAAGAGCATGAAGTTACTAAAAGATATTATAAATAAAAAAGCAGGTTAGCAAGTGTTTTGTTTGGGTTGCATGTCTATTTTTTTGATGACAATGAGTAGTCAAATATAATTGTTTTAATGCCTTGAATAGTGAATTTAAATTATTGATTTTTTTAGAAAATAGTATTACTTTTTATGTCAGAATTATTAAAAGCTTTTGATTTATACAATGACTTTGAATTAGATTCCTATTTCACTTTGTCATTTGATACATTGCCTTCGAATCTTTATTTTCAAATTCATTTAGAATCAACAAAGGAAAATATGGATAAGGTACTTGAATTGATGAGTTTGTCAGAAAGTAGCTATGAGATTATTTTTAAAAATTGGGTTACGGAAGATTCTAAAGATTCGGATTTTAGCAAAGATTTCCCTTTTGAATATTTGTTTAAAGGCGTTGATAAGAAGAGCGTAATTTGGATTTCCTTGGAAAATGATACGCTGTTGGTAGACTTTTATTATGATTGCAAAGATGTAGAATTAGAAAACTGGATAGTCGAAATAAATCATAAACTGAGAAAGAAATTTGGTTTGTCAAAAAAGCCAACATTTAAAGTTTTAAGAAAATCACGATCAGGTTTTGGCACGGAAGAGGTAAGAACAGAAAAAGTGGAGATTGATATTAAAACGAACTACAATGATGATTTTGTTGAAGTGTATAATGAAATTAAAAAAACGATTGATAAAAAAGAGTCTGGATTAATATTGTTACACGGAAAACCTGGAACGGGAAAAACGACGTACATTAAAAGCCTAATATCTGATCATCAAGATTCAAATTTTGTTTTTATCCAAAATGAGTTTATTAATAACCTGTTAGATCCAGATTTTATTTCATTTCTTTTGAAACAAAGAAATGCTATTTTGGTAATTGAAGATGCTGAAAAAGTCATTACCTCCAGAGAACAATTGAGAGAAGAATCGGTTGTTTCTACAATCCTTCAATTAACGGACGGATTGTTTAGTGATTATTTAAATATAAAAGTAATCTGTACATTTAATTCAAATCTATCTAAAATAGACACAGCATTATTGAGAAAAGGAAGGATGATTGCAATGTATGAATTTAAACCACTTAATATTGAAAAAACAAATAAATTATTAGCAACAGTAGGCGCTGAAAATTCAGATAAGGAATTAACTATATCAGACATTTTTAATATTAACAAAAAAGAATTTAATAATATAAAGCAAAACAGAATTGGGTTCTAGTAAGTGATAAGACCAATTTGATAAACATCAAAATATAATTCAAAGTATTGATAACTAGTGTTTTGTAAATTTTTTTGCCTGTTGATTTGATTTTACCACTTACTGATATTTTAATAATAAAATGAAGGAGGATATATGAAGATAGTATTTATGGGAACACCCGACTTTGCAGTTGGAATTTTAAAACATTTAATTGAAAACGATTGCAATATTGTTGGAGTAATTACAGCGACTGATAAAGCTGCTGGACGTGGTAATAAAATCCAATATTCAGCCGTAAAAAAATATGCTTTGGAGCAAGGCTTGAATATTTTACAACCTAAAAATCTGAAGTCGCCAAAGTTTTTGAAAGAATTAAAAGCCTTGGAAGCAGACCTTCAAGTAGTGGTTGCATTTAGAATGTTGCCAGCGGTCGTTTTTGAAATGCCACCAAAAGGCACAGTTAATCTGCACGGTTCTTTATTGCCTCAATACAGAGGGGCTGCACCGATAAACTGGGCAGTGATAAATGGAGAGAAAAAGTCGGGGGTAACTACTTTTTTTATAGAACAACAAATTGATACTGGTCAAATAATCTTTAAGGGAGAAACAGAGATTACGGAAAATATGACTGCGGGTGAGCTGCACGATTTATTGATGGTGCAAGGGGCAGAAGTTATGCTGAAAACAGTCAGAGCAATCGAAGCTGGTGATTTCCCACAAATACCACAGCCAAATGATGTTGAACTGAAACCTGCTCCAAAAATTTTCAAAGAAGATTGTAAAATTGATTGGAACAGATCAACGGACGATTTGCACAACTTTATCAGAGGTTTAAGCCCGTACCCTGCTGCTTATACCGTGCTGCAAAACAAACGTTTTAAAATATTTAGAACTACCAAAATAAACCAACAAACAGTTTTAGAGCCCGGACAAATAGATACCGATAATAAAACGTATATTCACATTGCTACTAAAGATGGTTACCTATGTATAAAGGAATTGCAAATGGAAGGGAAGCGGAAAATGAAAGTAGCAGATTTGCTTCGTGGATTTAATTTTGAAATTGAAAAAGTTTGATACGATGAAAAGAATTGCTGTTTTTACATCAGGAGGCGATGCGCCTGGTATGAATGCTTGTGTTAGAGCTGTCGTTCGATCAGCCATTTTTCACAATTTGGAAGTTATGGGAATTGTGCGAGGTTATGAAGGAATGATTGACGGAGATATTATTCCTTTAGATGCACGCTCGGTCAGTAACATCATTCATCTTGGAGGAACGATTTTGAAATCTGCCAGAAGTGATCGCTTTAGAACCAAAGAGGGAAGAACGCAGGCTTATGAGCATTTAAAGAAAAACGATATTGACGGTGTGATTGCGATTGGTGGCGACGGAACATTTAAAGGGGCGAGTGTTTTTTCCAGTGAGCACAATATTCCTTTTATTGGCATTCCAGGAACCATCGACAACGATATGTTTGGAACAGATTTTACAATAGGTTACGATACTGCCCTAAACACAGCTATTGATGCCATTGATA
>JAHDGP010000175.1:0-1227 GCA_020627525.1 Bacteroidota bacterium | reverse complement strand
AGACACAGCTTCGGCACACGATCGGTTGTTTTTTGTGGAGGTGATGGGCAGAGATGCGGGTTTTATTGCGCTTATGAGTGGCATTGCTTCGGGAGCCGAAGGAATATTGGTTCCTGAGTTTGAAACAGATCTTGGTGGATTGATTAGAGATTTGGAGAAAGGAAACAGCGAAGGCAAAAACTCAAGTATTGTTGTTGTGGCAGAAGGCGACGACGAAGGAGGAGCTTTTGAAATTGCTAAGAAAGTAAAAAACAATTTATCAGATAAATTTGAAATCAAAGTTACTATTTTAGGGCATATTCAGCGTGGTGGTAGACCAACTTGTATGGATAGAGTATTGGCGAGTAGACTTGGTGTTGCAGCAGTTCAAGCTTTAGTTAATGGCAAAACCAATGAAATGGTAGGGCAAATAAAAGGCGACTTGGTGAATACGCCATTTAGCCAAGCTGTAAAACATAATCATAAATTAGATGAAAATATTGTGAAAATGGTACGAATGTTGGCATTTTGTGAGTAAATTTGATAAGTGTTTAATGAAATTTAACATTGTATAATTTGCTTATAATCTGATCGTTTTAATTTTGATTATTTTTGCATATGAAGTTTACTAATAATTCAATTACTTTTGAAAAGTATCCTTTTGCTTGTTCTATAGCAAGAAGACAGGAAGTTATCTACAAAGAAGAGATAAGAACAATTGATTTAAAAGCATATACACCGACAATACAGGTAGGGGAGGAGTTGCTTTTTGTTCAAAGATTATTTGTGGGTGAATTGCAGAAATTTGCGGAGCAGAATAGCATCCCAATCGTCAATAGATTTGATTATTGGCACTATCTTTTAAAGCCTTATCTTGATTGTGCTAGAACACAAAGAGAATATGATAAGATAGATAAGGTGCTTACCAACATGGGCTTTCCTGCTTTCAAAATAAAAAAAATTCGGGAAGAAATAAAAATGCAAGTTATTCGCTACAATGCAGACACACTTGTTTTTGAAGATGAATACCTCGGATTTATGGATGTTCTTTTTGCAATGTATCAAATCTATGATGAAAAGCAATTTGAAGATTTTTATTGGAGATCAATGAAGGTTGCTTTCTTTCACAAATTAGCTTAGAGTGTAATAAGACATTATATTCAAATTCGTATAATTGTATATTTATTTATTAACAATAGTTCATCAAGAAATTTGTTTTGTAAAAATTAAAAAAGGAAGTATATTTTT
>JAHDGP010000174.1 GCA_020627525.1 Bacteroidota bacterium | reverse complement strand
AGTAATGGCATAAGCTTCAAACTCTTTGCCTAATAAATGCATATGTGGATTTACTGTTAAGAGTGAAATATCTCCAAAGACTTTTGCCTTCGTTTTAAAAGACATTATGGTATCTGGTGGAATCACTAATGCCGGCACAATATCAGATATACCTAAAGTCCCTAATTGCAATTCTATCGTCGGACGTTTGGGCGGTTCCTTTGCAAAAAACACGTTGAAATAAGACTGGTCAACATCATCTTTTCCCGAAGGTCCGTAGTGCAAATCATTCATTACTATGGCACCCTTGCTTTTCATTGGCCACCCTCCAATGTCTTTCGGAAAAACATTGGCAACTACTCCAGGCAAGTAATTTGAAACCAAAGGAATCAATTCTGGATAAGTACCATTGTCATTCAAGATACCGAGGTCTGAATACAACTCATTACGACTACCATGTTTGTAAGCATCCACTACCCAGTTTCCTTCATCCAGATTTTTTTTATTATTGAAAAATACAAGATGAGAATTTACATGGTGAACAAGTCTCCTATTTCCAGGAACGAATTCTATCAAGCGGACAAATGTGTCTTTTGGCAGTTCGTAGGGAATTTTCATTGTTAAAAAATTATCCTTTCCATTGCCTTCAATTTTATAATTTTCAGGCATCTTTAAAACCAAATCTGGTTCTCCTAATTGAGAGCCTGAAGGATATTTTGGGGTTGGTGGAGTCAAAGATGGATCTCCTTCTTTCCAGCCGCCACGCACCCAGTTTTTAATCAAGTCTTTTTCTCTTTCTGTTAAAATTCTTTCTCCCGAAAAATGTCGAAAGTTTGGGTCAGCAGGCCACGGAGGCATAAAACCAGTACTGGTGACATACTGAATCATCCTAGCATGTTTGGCAACTTCATCATAATTTGTAAAAGGAAATGGTCCAGCTTCGCCTGGTCGATGGCAAGGCGTACATTTTTCAAAAATAACAGGTGCAATGTGTTCCGAAAAAGTTACTGTTTCGGTTGGGGCAAACATATCTTCCTCCTCCGTCGCTTCTTTCTGCTCCCTAGTTTCCGTTGCTTCATTACAAGCAACCAAAACAACAAAAACAATCAACCAATATTTAAAAACTCTTCCCATTTAGTGACTAAGTAACGATGAAATAATAACTTTGGCAATTTAGACGAGATTATTTTGTTCTCATTTTTATTTTGAAAGAGGAATAATTATTGATACTTTGACCGATTTCAAGAGGAGAATGAGGACGAAAGAAACCGTCTAAATGACGAACTTATTGTTTTATCGTTACTAAATTAGCAAAAATTTAATTGTAGAAATGACTAAAAAAGAAAAAGCACTGTTTGTTTCTGAAAAACTAGAGGCGCTTTATCCTGATACTCCCATTCCTTTGGATCATAAAGATGATTATACGCTTTTGGTCGCTGTGTTGCTTTCAGCACAATGCACGGATAAGCGTGTCAATCAAGTTACTCCCACTTTGTTTGAGGAAGCAGATACACCAGAAAAAATGATTGAACTTGAAATTGATCAAATTCGTCAAATTATTTATCCTTGTGGATTGTCTCCTGCCAAATCAAAAAACATTTGGAATCTATCAAAAATACTGATTGAAAAGCACAATTCTAAAGTTCCAGATAACTATAAAGATTTGGAAGCTTTGCCAGGTGTTGGACACAAAACAGCAAGTGTTGTTATGTCGCAATGGTTTGGTTATCCCGCCTTTCCTGTCGATACCCACATTCACCGTTTGGCAGATCGTTGGACCTTAAGTACTGGAAAAAATGTAACCAAAACAGAGGCTGATTTAAAACGATTGTTCCCCAAAGAAATTTGGAACAAATTGCATTTACAAATTATATATTTTGGAAGAGAGTATTGTCCTGCAAGAGGGCACGATCCAAATGAATGTCCTATTTGTAGTATTATTGGTCGTAAAACTATGTTTAAATAAATGAAAATATTAGAAAATTTATTTCACAGTTGGACAGAAAGCTCCAATACACAGTTAGAAAAAATTCCACAATCTGGTTCAAATAGACAGTATTTCAGATTGAGTTCCAAAAAGCAAAAAGCTATTGGAGTCTATAATGATGACTTGAAAGAAAACATTGCATTTACAGCATTCTGCAAACATTTCAATGATCAAAAATTAAATGTTCCAAAATTATACAATCAGGATCTTGAAAACCACATCTATCTTCAAGAAGACTTGGGAGACTTAAGCCTTTATAAAATATTAAACAAAAAGCAAAAAAAAGGTTTTGATGAAGAATTGGAAACTTATTATAAAAAGAGTATTCAAGAGTTAATTAAAATGCAAGTTCATGGATCTAAAGAATTTGATTTCAGCTTGTGCTACCCAAGAGATAAATTTGACAGGCAATCAATTTTGTGGGATTTAAATTACTTTAAATATTGTTTTTTAAAATTAGCAGATATAAAATTTGATGAACAACTATTAGAAGATGATTTCAATGCTTTTTCTAATTACTTACTTAAAATACCAGCCAATCATTTTATGCACAGAGATTTTCAATCTCGCAATTTAATGATCTATAATGATGAAATTTATATTATAGATTTTCAAGGCGGTCGCAAAGGTCCTTTACAATATGATTTGGTTTCACTTTTATTTCAAGCCAAAGCCAATATTCCTCCAAACAAAAGATCAGAATTCTTAGCTTATTATATTCAAGAAGCAAACAAAATTGATCCAGGAATTATAAAAGATAAAAATACATTTACACAAAACTATTATGCCATTGCTTTCGTAAGAACTATGCAGGTGCTTGGTGCTTATGGTTATAGAGGTTTATTTGAAAAAAAGGCTCACTTTATTCAAAGTATACCATTTGCAATAAAAAATTTAGAGTGGCTAATATCCAATGCAAACCTAACGCAAAACTTCTCTGAACTTGAAAAAGTTTGGCAACAAATTCTATCTCTAAAAAAATTCCAAACAATGTCAGAAGAACAAAACAACAAATTAACGGTTACCATAAATAGTTTTTCATACAAAAGTGGAATACCTGAAGACCTCTCTGGAAATGGAGGTGGCTTTGTCTTCGACTGCAGGAGCATTCACAACCCAGGAAGATACGAGCCATATAAAAAACTTACTGGTCGTGATCAGCCCGTTATTGACTTCCTACTTACTGAAAGCAATATCAATGCATTTATTGACCCACTATTTACCGTGGTAGACAGTGCTGTTCAAAATTATATTGAAAGAAAGTTTTCAAACATAATGATCAGTTTTGGTTGTACAGGAGGTCAACATCGCTCCGTTTATTCAGCTGACAAACTAGCCAATCATTTACAATCAAAATTCGATGTAAATATAAACTTAAATCACATCGAACAAGAGAAGAAAAATTGGAAAAACTAAAATGTGGTTTTCTAAAAAAGTTCCTTATCCGAAAACAAATGCATTCACGCCATAAATAGTATCTAGACAGGAACTTTATTTGTTAAAAGGTAGTTAATAATATAAAATAATTATTATATTCAACAGTCCTTAACTAAGCTAATTCTGATAGAACAACTATTGGTCAACACTAAACTTACACCTAGATGAACGAACTATTAAATACAGCAACCAGTCACGTCAATATCATACTGACCTTCTTGCTTGTTTTCACAGTTATTTATTGGTTATTAATGGTCATTGGCTTAGTGGATTTTGAATCAGTTGACCTTGATTTAGATTTCGAAGCTGATATAGATGGTGAAATAGATATTGATGTTGACTCAGACATCAATACACCTAGTGTGAATGCACCAACACAATTAGATGGATTAGGAGACGGACTTGTTAAAGATAATGTTCGTAGAAAATGGTATCACGGACCACTTGCTTTTTATGGAGTAGGCACTATACCTTTAACCATATTATTATCCATTTTATTTGTCTCTATGTGGATTATTTCAATAGTTCTCACTCAACAGTTTGGTATTCATACTTGGCCAGCAGGATTAATTTCATTGATTCCAACTTTTATAGCAGGGCTTGCAATTACAAAGTTATTTGGATTGCCTTTACGTCCATTGTTCCGTAAAATAAAAGAAGGTGAAGCCAAGCAGATAAACTTTATTGGAAAAACATGTGAAATAGAAATAAATGCAGATCGCAATACTCTTGGTCAAGCCATAGTTTTGATAGATGGTGACGTGTTAAAAATCAGTGTTAAAAGCACTAATGAGCCAATAATGAAAAGTGAAAAAGCGATCATAATCGAAGAAATAAAAGAAAAAAATTACTATTTAATAGAAAAATTTGAAAACCTATGAACAGTTCCCTAATTATTATTATTGTAATTGCCGCCATAGCCCTAGTAGCACTTGCAACCATTGTATCCATTGCAAAAATGTACAAAAAAGTCGTTCAGGGCGAAGCACTCGTTAGAACAGGTATGGGTGGCACCAGTGTAACATTTGATGGTAAAATGGTAGTACCCGTAATCCATCTTGCAGAAGTCATGGACATCTCCATTAAGAAAGTTGAAATTTCAAGAATGGGTGAAGATGGACTAATCTGTAAAGACAATATTCGAGCCGATATTAAAGTTGCCTTTTTCGTCCGTGTCAACAAATCTATTGATGATGTTAAAAATGTCGCTCAAACGATTGGTTGTTCTCGTGCTTCTTCCATTGAAACCCTTAATGAATTATTTGAAGCAAAATTTTCAGAGGCATTAAAAACAGTTGGAAAGCGTTTTAATTTTATTGATTTATACGATAGCCGTGAGGAATTCAAAAAAGAAATCATCAATATTATTGGAACAGATTTAAACGGATACGTGCTAGACGATGCAGCTATTGATTATCTCGAACAAACCCCAGTCAAGTTTTTGAAAATGAATAATATTTTGGATGCAGAAGGCATCAAACGTATTACAGAATTAACAGCGCAGGAAAACATCAAATCGAATTTAATTAAAAGAGATGAAGAAAAAATCATCAAAAAACAAGATGTTGATGCGAGAGAAGCAATCTTAGAACTAGAAAGACAATTGGCAGAAAAAGAAGAAAAACAGAGACGTGAGATCGCCAACATTGAAGCGAGAGAGGAAGCTGAAATTCAAAAAATCCAATCAGAACAAAAACTAAAATCTGAAATGGCTCGCATAGCAGCAGAAGAAGAAGCGATGATTGCAGAAGAAAACAAAGAACGTCAAGTAATTGTCGCTCGCAAAAACAAAGAGCGTACAGAGGCAATCGAAAATGAAAGAGTAGAAAAAGACCGTTTGTTGGAACAAACAGAAAGGGAGAGAATTGTAACCTTAGCAGAAATTGAAAAGGAAAAAGTTCTGGAAGTAGAAAGAAGAAACATCCAAGAGGTGATTAAGGAAAGAGTGATGGTCGAGAAAGATGTTGTAATTGAAGAAGAGAAAATTAAAGACTCCAGAGAGTTTGCTGAGGCTGAACGTAAAAAGCAAGTCGCTATTTTGAGTGCAGAAGAAAAGAGTCAATCCGAACTAATAATGAAAGTAAAACTTGCTGAGGCAGATAAACAATCCGCTAAGTTAGAAGCTGAAAAGAAAATTATTCAAGCAGAAGCGGATATGGAAGCTTCAAGCAAAGAGTCGGAAGCTAGAAAAATACTAGCAGAGGCAACTGCAAAAGAAGAAGCAATCATTGGATTGTCAGAGGCGCAAGTTATGTCAGCAAAAGCGAAAGCAGTCGAAATGCAAGGATTTGCAGAGGCTACAGTCATAGCTAAAACGGCAGAAGCGGAAGCAAAAGGTATTGAAGCGATAGCCATTGCGAACAAGCAAAAAGGTATTGTTGAGGCAGAAATTATGAAAGAGAAAGGTTTGGCCGAAGCATCGGCAATTGAGGAAAAAGCAGAGGCGATGAAAAAGTTAGACGGCGTAGGAAGAGAGCACGAAGAGTTTAAGTTGAACTTGGAGAAAGAGAAAGACATCGAGTTGGCTCAAATCAGCATTGACAAAGAAATCGCAGAATCGCAAGCGCTGGTTATCGGAGAAGCACTTAAATCAGCTAATATTGATATTGTAGGAGGAGAATCAATGTTCTTTGAGAATATTATAAATCAAGTTTCCAGAGGTAAAGGCATCGACAGGCTCGTAGAAAGTAGTGATAACTTATCCGCTCTTAAAAACGGCTTACTAGCAGGCGACGGCAATATGATGGATAAAATCAGAAGCATTGTAAAAGGAAGTGGCATAGACAGTGAAACGGTGAAAAATTTAACCCTAAGTGCCTTGTTACTTAAAATTTACCAAGAAGTGGATGGAGATCAAAAAGGCATCGTTCAAAAATTAATGGACACTGTAAATGCAATAGGAATTGGAGATCAAAATGCAGGAAAGTTTGATCTGTAATCATCAATAATAACTCAAAATACACACACAAATAATGAAAAATAAAAGCGAAGTCGAATCATCAAACATCAAAATAAATAATTTACAAGATTATGTTTCTGTTGGATATTTGACTTTGCTTTTTTTAGGAATATTTAGAGAAACCGTTTACTATGGAATTTTAGGCATCAATATTCTAAATTATAGCAGCCTCATTGATGTGCTATTAAGTCCAATTGCACTACTAACTGAACACGTAATTCCCATTGTAATTGTAATCTTTGCAGTTGCCCTTTTAACATACATTATGAATAGGAAAAATAAATCCCTTAAGAAAAAAACAATTGCAGATTGGATTTATTTAAGTTTGCCTTTATTTATTTTAGTTTTCTTCGGAGTAACTGTAGGCAATACTGTCTCTAAAGGATTTAGAACAAGTAAAAAAATCGCAGTTAAAAGATATGAAATGGACCACCAAATTATGTTTACTGACAATGAAATAAGAGATGTAAAAGTAATTGGACAAAATTCTGAATATATATTTTACATAACTGAAAACAATAATCAAATAAGCATTTCACCTATTAAAAGCAATATTAAAAGAATAGAAAAAATAGCAAAATCAAAAAAGCTTAAAAAATAATTCTATACAATACTGATATAGCATAAAATTGAGCTAGTACACCAGCTCTATATTTTAAATAAGAATACCCCATTCTATGGCAGAAAATACGGATAACAATAAAGCATCACAAGAAATTCATTTAGAAGGAAACACCTATGAGATCATTCAGAATCGTCTCAATAAACAAAAGGGTGTTTTAAATGATAAACTTATTCAATTAAATGATGCCAGAAAAGAAGTATTTGGTTCGTTGGAAACAAAGTTACTCAGCACCGACAGAATCAATACCGAAAACAACTCGATAGCTAAAGATATAATTGCTATTGGCAATATCTGCATTTTTGGCTATAATGTACACATTGGTTTACGGTCTATTACCAAACTAAGTGATGTCTTCGGCATTTACTCCTTTAAAGATGGTCATTTTCATAGTGAATCATTAAGCATTCTGGAAGATGATAATTTCATCGACTCCTTCACCAATCTTTTTAAGTACTACAGAGATACCGTTTTCGTAAAATTTAGTGTTATCAACAACTATTTATACATGGTATTTCAAATAAGCGACAACGCTTCTGATATCAAAGTGTTTAAATGGTTGATTGAGGATGACAAATTGACCTACATAGATGATAGAAGCGCACATGAATTTAAATATCCTCCTCAACATGAGTTTGAATGGGAAAGAGCGCAAAGAGACATGCAGCAGGAAGGGGCACACCCGCATGTAAGCATTAATGACAAGGTTTTTGTAGAAACGATTGGTGGAGACCTTACCATAAAAATTGAAAACAACACCGACTCAGGGCAGGGTTTATACAGCGAACCAGTTAACAACTCAGATCAAACACTTGACGATGCAGAATACCAGTTTGCTGACTTAAACAATCTAATTTTATTAAAAATAAAGCCCTACCAAGAAACATTTCGTCACTACATTTATAACCATAAAGTTAAAGAAGTAGTTAGAATTGATACAATAAAAGATGCAGCAATATTATTGCCAGATCAACAGGGTGTAATTTTTTCTAATGGATATTATTTACAAACTGGAGAGCATAAAATATTTGGCAAGAGTATTCCATCAATGAAATACGACAAGACCATTGCTGCTCCCAATGGTGAAGATTATTTGTTTGTCTTTTACAATCCTGATGATGGCGTTTATATCTTAATGTCTTACAACATTATTGAACAAACAGTCAACACTCCAATAATTTGCAATGGCTACACTTGCTTTGATGATGGAACTTTGGTTTATTTTAAATCAGAAAAAGATCCCACTAAACATCATGCTGTTCAAATTTGGCAAACGCCCTACTCCGCCACTGATTTTGTTCCAGATATTGATACCAATAATTATTTATATAAAATTGGTAACAAGAATGTCGTAAAAGCAATGGCTGAATGTTACAACCTTTTAAATTTGCTAAACAAAAAAGACAGCTATGAAGGTTTGTATGACGATGTTATGCAGGAATCTGGTGATATTGTTGACAGTTATTATTGGATAAATGAAGAGTCTGCATTTAGTATTGGTCAGCCGCTTAGTGAAATCAAAAACATTGCCTCAACAGCAATTGGTGAATTTGAAAAAGTAGTTCAAGCAAAAAAGGAAGCCGCTAACTTGATGACTGATGCTACTCAAAAAACAGTGGCTCTAAAAAAGAACATTGGCAGTACACGCTATGAAAAAATAGATGACTTTATCGAAGTCCTTGCCTCTATCAGAAAGTTAAGAGGGGAACTCATTACCCTCAAAGAACAAAAATACATTGATACAGAAAAACTGGTTACTTTTGATGAAGAGTTGCTAGAATCAAATGATAAAATTTCTGGAAAATGTGTTCAGTTCTTAACGAAAGATACTTCTC
>JAHDGP010000173.1 GCA_020627525.1 Bacteroidota bacterium | reverse complement strand
AGAATTGCCAACCCTGTTTTGGGAAATGGTGTTTTTACTGATCCTGTAGGTTTCATTGAAGGTTATATTGATCCTTCAAATTACAATGGTCTTGTTGCAGCAGGTGCAAATAATGTAGGAGTATTAAGCTATGCTTCTGAGGACAGTTATTGCCAATCGCTTAGCCCTAAATACATAGTTCAAAACTTAGGTACTTCAGTTTTAACATCGTTCACAGCAGTATTGCTAAACAATGGTAATTTTATTCAATCTGTGGAATGGACTGGTAATCTTTCTCCTTTTCAAATTGCTGAAGTTGAATTTAATAATATAAATACAAACGGGGATGCTAACCTAAATTTATCACTTGCCAACCCTAACGGTGTTTCTGATGAAGGTCCAGCCAATAATATATTTATGAATACTGTATCTGCTGCTGATAACATTGCTGCGGCTACACTTGATCTGGTTCTAACTACGGATGGATTTGCTGGTCAAACAGCTTGGAAAATTGAAAATGATTTAGGAGCTGTCTTTTACAGTAGTGGACCGTTGCAAAACGGTACAACCTACAATGAGAATTTTACATTTTCACAAAATGGATGCTACAAATTCATTATAACAGATTCAAATGGGGACGGTATTGGCTCTGGTGGAAATATCTCATTAGGCTACAATGGAAATATTTTATTTAACAATACCAGTTTTGGTCAAGAAGCTGTAATTCCTTTCCAAGTAGAAATTACGAATACAACTGCTCCACAAGCTACTATTGTTGGAGATGTAAATTCAAATACGGGTATATTGGAAATTGCAGGAAATCCAACTGGAACAGTTTCAATCTCCTCTTGGACTTGGGATTTTGGGGATGGTACAACGGCAGTTGGGCAATCAGCGCAGCATCAATATACTAGTAATGGAACCTATACTGTAACATTGACAATTGTAGGTAGCAATGGTGTTAGCAATACTATCACAAAAGTTGTAACGGTTTCTTTACCTGCAAATGCGATATTCACCGTTAACCAACCTGATAATACAGATCACATTGTTACATTTGTTGATGAATCAAGATTTGCTGATTTTTATATCTGGAATTTTGGCGATGGTTCAAATGCACAAACAGCAGGCACAGTGACACATACTTATAATGATAATGGTTCTTATCAGGTTTGTTTGACTGTTTCAAATTCTGATTTTGCTGGTCAGGCAGATCAATCTTGTCAAACTGTAATTGTGAATGATGCTGATGTTGGAATAAACGAGTTAAAGAGCATTCAAGATTTTAATATTATCAATAAAGGAGCGTTTGTTTTGTTAAATTTCAAGACAGATGAAAACATAGATGTCCTTCAAGTAAATATTTTTGATCTAAATGGTAAACTTTTATCTCAAGAAAAAATGTCAAATTTGTTTACAGGAATCCATCAAAAAAATATTGATATTTCCGCTTTTCCAACAGGTGCATATCTTGTTAATCTTGCCAATGAAAAAGGTGTTCTTTCAAAGAGATTTATAAAATAAAATTTAGGTACAAATGCTTTTTTCTAAAGCAAAATCAATTCGCACTTTTATTGGAGCAAAAAACTTCAATGAATCAAGGTGGTTCTATCAGGAATTAGGCTTTGAAGAGTTTGTAATTGATGATAAAATGAGCTTATTCAAGGTAAATGACAAATTAGGGTTCTATCTCCAAGATTATTATGTCAAGAAGTGGGTAAACAACTCCATGATTTTTTTAGAAGTAGATGATATTGATAAATGTGCAGCAGAACTTTTAGAAAAAGGGCTACATCATAAATACAAATATGTTCGATTTACAGAAATAAAAGAGTTTGAATGGGGACGCGAATTGTTTATGCATGACCCTTCAGGTGTTCTGTGGCATTTTGGAGAATTTAATGATTAAAAATAAAAATGATGAAGTTCCTAGTAGCACTTTTCACGTTCTTTTGCTCCATTCCAGGAATTAGCCAAATAAACCTTGCTTCACTTAAAATAAAATTAGCAGAAAGATTTGACTCTGTACCAAATGATTTTCATTTATCAATAGCGTTGATCAAAGACAATGATGTATATTTCATTGGAATTGAAAAATTGTAAGATTCAATTTCACAAGCAGACTTGAAAGATTCTCTTTTTGAAATTGGTTCTATTACCAAAGTATTTACTGCGACCCTACTCGCAAATCAATTAATTGATAAAAAGATAAAGCCTAAAAGCTTAGTTAATAAAGCATTCCCTTACAAGTTCAATAATAAAATAAAATTGAACTATGTTTCCTTAGCCAATCACACAGCTGGTATATATCGAATTCCCTCTAACTTAATGCCATTGATGTATAAAAATCCTGACAATCCTTACGTTGATTATACATATGACCTCTTGGATGAATATTTGAAAAATGAAATGAAGTTGGAAACAAAAGACTCTGTAAAATATTCCTATTCAAATTTAGGAGCAGGTATTTTATCATATGCTCTTTCTAAAAAACAGAATCAAAGTTTTGAAATATTACTCGAAAAAAAGGTATTTGATAAATATGAAATGGACAATACATCATACGAATTTCCCCCTTCCTTTTCAGGTATAAGCTATGATGGATATAAAACTGATAATTGGAGTTTTAATGCACTAAAAGGAGCAGGGGGGCTTGTTTCTAATGTAAACGATCTCTCTAAATTTGTTCTAGCCCAATTTCAAAAGGAAAACAAGGAACTCACTTTGTCGAGAACAGCAACTCATAAAATTTCAGACAAAATGTCAATAGGCTTAGGTTGGCATATTATAGAACCTGATTCTGAAAATGAAAAATATTGGCACAATGGTGGCACTGGTGGATTTACCTCTTCCGTTAGTTTTCGGACCAACAATAGTACTGGTGTGATTGTGCTTTCAAACATTTCACCAATGAGTCAATTTGCAGGAAGTATTGATGAAATCTGTTTTGAGTTATTGGATTTGTTAAAGTGATATTTCGACTACGCTCAATATTCTAATTTCGACTACGCTCAATATTCTAATTTCGACTACGCTCAATATCCTAATTTCGACTACGCTCAATATTCTGACTGAGGCGATGGCTGAGCAGAGTCGAAGTCAGGAGTTGAAGCCTATCTTGAAATCGTACTCGAAACTACCCATTCCGAATTTTTATTCTGTAGATAAATTTCAGTGTCCACTGATTCATTGATTATTGTTGAAACCTGTGCAGTACGATTGTCTGCTTCAATATTAACAATCGTATAAGAATCAATGTGCAATACTGGAATATTCATAGCTGATGCAAGGGCTTTTTCTGTGGATACAGATGCAGCTTTAGCAATATTTTCTTCTTGCAAGGCATTCATAAAAACGTGAATATTTCTTTTCACATTTTCAATCCGGTGATCAGGTTTTGAACCAATAGAAAAACAACCCGCATATTTACCAATACACAGAAAAAGCAATATCGCCAACAGTCCTATTTTACCAATTGTACTTCTTCGCATCATTTAAAAATGTATTCCTCACCATTATTTACGGATATCTTTGGTAATTGTTTGTGCTTTTCAAAATAGTCAAAACCTGTTTTTAAATTTTGCCAAAATGATAGCAATGCTGGTTTATCCCTTTCGAGGTAGGTTTTTATTTTATACCGAAGGCTGTTCATTCGACAAGGAAATATATGAACAGGTATCTTTTGTTGACCTAAATTACTCGCCTCCACCGCAATCCAATACAAAGTTTCTATAGGTTCATTTTGAATCGCCACACAGCCAATGGAAGCACATTCACCATGAATAAAAATCAAATTACCAGGGTTCGCAGGATTTGTAGTCTGCGCCATGTCTAATTTATTTGGGTAATTTATCTGCATAGATAAATGATACTTACTGTTAGGATTAAAGAGGTTAATGTGGTAAAATCCTTCAGGCACTTGATGATCTCCTTGTTGCCTTTTGGGTCCTAACTTTCCAGATGCAGCACAAATTGGAATGCTAACCACCTTCTTGTAATTTGTTCCATTTTTATCTTTCGCCCACAGCTCTAACTCTTCTTCAAATTTAAAGATTCTGATAAAAATATTGCTATTGGGAAATGTTAAATTCTGATCCTCAAACAATTGCTTGCAATAATCCGCTTTATTGGTTTTTGCTGCCCGAACCCTTGAAAACTCTAATTGAGATTTCTTGCTGACATTCATCGCCTGACTGATTTTGTATCCACAAAAAACAAGTAACAGTAACCCAACAATCAGAATTCCAACTTTATTTACAATGGGGCGCATTTTAAACTTATGTTATTTTGATAAATAAGTCTACTCCAAAAAGTAATAAATTTCACAAAATGGACTTTTTTAGAATAGTTTTCCATTTTTCTTAAGTCGTTGATGCATTAGCAAATTGAGAAAGATGGAAAGATCGCTAAAAAACATTTTTGAATTTTTATCTTTCAGGAGTGGACTCATAAATATAAACAAAATTTCACACAATCCAATCAAGCACTTTGGGATATATTTCCTTCGCTGTATTTTGAGAATACTTCGCTGTAGCTCATCCCTTAATAACACTAGCCAAAGTCTTTCTCTCCACCTTAGATTGCACCCAACTGAAGACATCTAAATACCGTAGTGAGGTTCTTTGAAACGGATCTGCTGCTAGTTCATTTAACAAAACAAATGTGTTCTTAAATATTTTTTTATGATCAGCCAAAGGCGTAGAGGTTATTTTTTTAAACAGATCGTGCGTAACCAATTGCAAGGGATACTGTTCACTAATTTTTTTGAAAAAATTAGCAAAACCCTTCATCAAATAATTAATAGTATCAAAATTATTTATTTCATAATGGCACATTAAAAAAAGTAAGCGGGCATAAATCTGAATATCTTCCCTCAAATTTTGCATCTCCTGATTGACTATGCGATTTAGAAACTGAATGCTTTTATCAATCTCTTTATTACCAAAATAAATCCAAGCGATTTTAAAATAAAAAACTAAAATCCTATGACTATCCAGCTTGTTGCGATACCGCTGAATACGCTTCAATGTTCTAGGAATAACTTCTTGCCCCTTTTCAAATGATCCACTTAATATGATTTTATCCAGCCGCCCTGAATGCACATAGAGAAAAGAAATAATTTGAGAATTGCTGTTTAATATTTTATACTTTTCCTTTCTAAGCCGCTCCAATTCTTCATGTTTTTTTTCAAATTCAAAATGATCGTTTAAGTGATAAGATGAACTCAGATGGTAATGATATGCCCTCATCAATAGATTTATATCACGATCAATCAATTCAGGGTTATCATCAAACAACTTGATCCATTCATTAGCATAATAGCGGCAAGATTCAAAATCCAATTGAATGAAATGAAACCATACATAAGACTGAAATAAATAAATGCATTCTACAATTCCCAAAGATTGCCTATCAACCTGTTTTATTTTTTTGTTAAAATATTTTTGAAGAGCTGCCTGTTGTTTATCATTTCTCGAATGACCATTTCGAATATACATTCCATGTAATTCAATCCTCAAATTGCTTAAATAAATAGTATCTGAAACACGTTTATTTGTTTCATTAGACTCTGTTACGAGTTGCCCCACTTTTTCCGAACCACTTCTCGTTATGTGGCGCATTTCGATTTGTTTTTCAAATTCAATTATGGTGAGGTGCATATAATTGAAATGATATTTTTTGGCTTCTCTTTTTGCTATTTCCAAGATTTTCAAAGCCTGGAGATACAACCCTTTCCCATACAAAGTGTCAGCAAAATCTATATATTCTCTTATCTGAATATTGGGATGCTTCGACTTATTTATGATTTTTAAACTACTCAAAATTTGACTATAAAGGTGCCTTTTCAAATTCGCATATTGAGATTTGCTTACATCTTTCAATTCGTTAAATATCAGTTCATCATTACTGACTTTTTGTTTGTCAATTACATCAAAAAGTTTGAGAAACTTCAAACCCTTTCCACTTTGATTCCTTTGTGAATAAGATTTAAAATGTCGTTTTTCTGCTATTGTTAAAGATTTTACTAGCAAAAACACATCATTTGTTTTCGATATAGGCATAACAAAATATAAATTTTAAATAACTGATAAATAACTAATTAGAGTCAATTATATCATTATATCCATCACAAAATAATAAAAATTCAATTAGTATTCTTGACATAACAACAATAGTTTAACATAATATTAAATCTTTACAGCCGAGAATTGTTTTCACGTGGTGACAAAACGAATTAGTTCGTCATTCTGTGAAAAAATATCAACGATAGAAACTCAAAATTGAAGGAACTTATATGAAAAAAATAGAAGCAATTATTCGATCCTCAAAATTTGAAGAAGTCAAGGATGGACTACAAGAATCAGGTATACATTTTTTTACTTTTTATGAAGTTAAAGGGTACGGACATCAAAAAGGTAAAAACATTTCTTACCGCGGTGCCGTCTACGATGTTGGAGCCTGTTGGAGCCACTTCTGTTCATTTGGTTTGTGGTATCTGGGGAACCATCGCCGTCGCACTGTTTGGAAATTTTGAAGAAGCAGGTATTGGAGAACTATCTGACCAATTGATTGGCATCTTTGCCTGTGGTGCATTTACTTTTTCGCTTGCTTTTTTATTGTTCTTCATTTTAAAAGTAACCATCGGAATTAGAGTAACAGCCGAAGAAGAAGAAAAAGGTTTGGATATTGAAGAACATAAAATTTCAGCATATACATAGAATTATGAAAAAAGAAATTGAGCAATATGGTTTATATAAACCTGAATTTGAAAAGGATTCTTGTGGCGTTGGGCTTATCGCTGATCTCAAGGCAAAACCAACAAACTACATTATAACATCAGCACTCACCATGTTAGAAAACATGGAACATCGAGGTGCTTGCGGAGCAGAAGAAAACACAGGAGATGGTGCAGGTATTTTATGTAAAATTCCTTTTGAGTTATTCAGTAATATTTCTACTATTCCAGCACCGCATTCTTATGGAGTTGGTATGTTTTTTTTTCCAAAAGATTCAGCTAAAAAATCTTTTTGCAATAAATTCATAAATAAAATTTGCTTAAAGAATAATTTTGAAATATTTCATACAAGAAAAGTTGATGTTGATAATAGTATGCTTGGTGAATCAGCGAAGGCTACAGAACCTGAAATGCTCCAACTTTTTTTTAAACCTATCAAACCCAAACCTTTTTTCGATTTAGAGAGGCAGCTGTATTTTTTAAAGACTGCCATAATGAAAAGCATTTATTTTACAAATGAATCTTTGACAGATGATTTTTACATCGCCTCTTTATCCTCCAAAACCATCGTTTACAAAGGTCAGCTTATGGCAACTCAACTTCGTCATTATTTTAAAGACCTACAAAATGAAAACTTCAAGTCAACGATGGCAATTGTTCACAGTCGCTTTTCAACCAACACAGTCCCTAAATGGAAACTGGCGCAACCTTTTCGTTGCATTGCTCATAATGGTGAGATAAATACCATTCAAGGAAATATTAACTGGTGGCAAGCTCGTGAAAAGCACATGTTAAAAAGCGATAATTATAAAGACAATTGGGTGAATGCTTTTCCAGTTTGCGATCCCTATCTCTCTGACTCTGGCAATTTTGATAATGTTGTTGACTTTCTGATTCGAACTACTCGTTCTATTCCTCATGCAATGATGATGATGATTCCAGAAGCTTGGCAAAATAATTCAAAAATGCCCGAATACAAAAGAGGCTTTTACGAATACCATGATGCTGTTTTAGAACCCTGGGACGGACCCGCTGCTATCTGTTTTACTGATGGTAATTTAGTCGGTGCCACTCTTGATCGAAATGGGCTCCGACCTGCCAGATACCAAGTTACAAGTGATGGTCTTTTGATTGTAGCAAGTGAAGCAGGTTGCCTCAAAATTGATCAAGCTAAAGTTATCAGCAAAGGAAGGTTAAAACCTGGAAAAATGCTTTTGGCTGATTTGAATGAAAATAGAATTCTTTCAGACAATGAAATCAAAGAAGTTATTTGCAAACGATTTCCATATAATAAATGGTTAAATAATTTTTCAAAAAAAATTGAAGCGTTTCAGTTTAAAGAAAAACCTTTCACAAAACAACAGGTAGGTTTAAGCACAAGACAAATTGCATTTGGAATGACGCTTGAAGATGAAAATTTACTACTTGAAGCAATGGCGGCATCGGGTAAAGAACCTATTGGATCAATGGGAGCTGATATTCCACTTGCTGTGCTTTCTTCTCTGACACAACACATAGCAAATTATTTCAAACAACAGTTTGCACAAGTAACCAATCCACCAATTGATTCCTTGCGTGAAAAGCATTTCATGTCGCTATCTACAACGTTGGGAGGAACAAGTAGAATTTTAAAAATTGATGAAACGGAAGCAAAAGTTTTACGAATTGAATCCCCTGTTTTATCTAGTAAAGAATATTTCGGATTGTCAAATTTGAAATCGAGAACCTTTCAAGCATTCGTTATAAATGCAACCTATGATTCTCAACAAGACTTGGAATCAGTCATTGATCAATTATGCATTGATGTTCAAAAATCTATTGAACTGGGAAACAATTTAATATGCATATCCAACACAACCGTTTCAAAAGACAAAATACCTATTCCTTCCTTGCTAGTTGTAGGTGCTGTTCATCATTTTTTAATAGCCTCTGGAGATCGTAAACAGGTATCCTTATTGATTGAGGCAGGCGATGCTTGGGAAACACAACATTTTGCCACACTGCTTTCCTTTGGTGCAGATGCTATTTATCCTTCTTTGACATTTGAGACTTTGACAAAATTAGCACTAGAAAAAGGAGAAGATGAACAAATTTTTATCAATAAATATTGTGATGCAGTCGATTATGGCTTACTTAAAATAATGTCTAAACTTGGAGTTTCAACCTTGTCCTCTTATAAA
>JAHDGP010000172.1 GCA_020627525.1 Bacteroidota bacterium | reverse complement strand
TTCCGACCCCACGCCCCCCAGACGTGTACTCTAACCTGGCTGAGCTACATCCCGAATATGTTGTTTTTATAAATAGACAGTTAAGTAATTACAGAAAAATTACTTAAGGACATTACAATATCGAAGTATTATATCAATGAAGCAAGAAAAGAGGGTGAATGACCGGATTTGAACCGGCGACCCCTGGAACCACAAACCAGTGCTCTAACCAACTGAGCTACACTCACCATTTATACTTTTTAGCAAGATTTGCCAAAAGTGATGCAAATATAAAGTTTTCTATTTACATGCTGCACACTAAGATAAATATTTTTTAAACAAACAGCATTTTTGCAGCAACAAAACGAAATATCTTGCTTTTCTGCAAAGAATATGCTCAATGAACTCTCTTTTTCCTAATTTAGTTCCTAGTGTATGAACACCCTAGACGTATTTCTGTAAAATTAGCAGCTAAAAGTAACGTCCTCAGGTTTTTAAATACTCACAAAATTATGAAAATAGAATTGTTAAAAGGCGATATTACAAAGATTGAAGTGGATGCAATAGTAAATGCAGCTAATACTTCCCTATTAGGCGGTGGTGGTGTAGATGGTGCTATTCACAAGATTGGAGGTAAACAGATACTTGATGAATGTATAGAAGTAAGAAATAGACAAGGAGGCTGCAAAGTTGGAGAAGCAGTCATTACAAATGCAGGAAAATTACCTGCAAAAAAAGTTATTCATACCGTGGGTCCCAAATGGAACAACAATAAATCTGATGAAGAACAGAAATTGAAGAATTGTTATGTAAACAGTCTAAAATTGGCAGAGGAAAATGCGCTTTCAACAATTGCATTTCCCAATATCAGTACAGGAATTTATAAATTTCCTAAAGAAAAGGCTGCTGAAATTGCTATTAAAACTGTCAAAGAATTTGATGCTAAAATTCTCGAAAAAGTTGTTTTCGTTTGCTTTGATGATGAAAATTTTCACCTTTACAAAAAACTCATTTGAGATAAAAAATTACCAATTCAAAACAGCCCAATACACGCCTTTCAGCAATTCACTCATTTTTTCAAAGTTCAAGGTTTCAATCGCATCGCTTTTTTCGTGATAATTTTTATTTCTCATAAATGCGGTATCTCCAATCATTACAGCTTTGTAATTGTGCTTCCAGTAATTTTGATGATCTGAAAAATCAATACCTTGTAAAGAAATTGGCGCATTTATAGAAGCTACTGGAATCCCACAAGCCGCTTTCATCATTTTTTTCATTTTTCTAACGATGCCACCCTGCCCTAGTTTTCCTATTATTGCTACAAAATTTCCTTTGGTAGGATAAAACCATTTAAGAAAACCAACTGGGTAGTCTTGTGAACCTTCTTCCTCAGAAAAGTAACCAATCATTTCAAGACTTATCATCAAGGCAACATCTGCATTTTCATCTTTTAGAGATTGGGCATGTACCGCACTTCCCATTTGATCCGTTCTAAAAAATGGGGGTTCTTCTAAAGTATAGGCTACAAATTCATAGTGATATTTCAAATCGTTTTTTTGCTTATGAAAAAGTCTTGCTAACTCCAAAACACCCGCAACAGCACTCGCATTGTCGTCTGCCCCTGGCTGGTCGCCACAAACATCATAGTGTCCACCAATAACGATTTTAGGAGCATTTTCTGGTCCAAAATGCGCTATTACATTTTGATATTCGTTTCCTTGTACCACAAATTTTTGTCGCTCTACCCGACAATCAAGTTTTGACAGTTCCTCAAAAACATAGTCGGCTGCTTTGTTTAAAGACTGTATATTTAAATAGTTTCTAGCTGGTTGCAGTTCCGTCAAAAAACGAACATCGTTCTCTAAACGCTCCTTATCTACCGGTATTACCTCTTCCGTTTTTTCAACATCCAAAAACAATGGATTGCCCACCGTATAAATAATTCCCAAAATACTTAACAACAAAGCAATCGGCAATAAGAACATTAAATATTTCATAGTAATTTAAATTACTGTAAATTTCTTAGTAACCGAATTAAACTGACCTGGCACCAAACGACCGCTTCCATTTAACAATTCCAACTTAACTGTATTCTCTCCTTTTTGCAATCCTTCCATTTCATAAGCTTGCCAATTGTTTAATAGAAAAGGGGTTCCATTAATAGTCGCTCTTACCTTGTTGCCACTTGCTCCCAGGCTTGTGTTACACAAGTAAAAATCCAATAGTATTTTATCACTACGCTGCTGCTGCCCAACCGGTCCTACATAAAACAAATGTTCACCATCTAAATCTATTCCGCTTTTGGCTCCATGTCCAACCATAAACTCAAACAACTTATGTGCATTTTTACCTTTAATGGTTTCTCCCATCTCATTTGTCAACATTGCTAAACCAGCAAAATGACCGCCCGCTATTCCCTTCGCATTATTCAGTTCATAAAAATCTGCAAAGTATTCATTGCTCAACAAAACTTTTATAGATTGCCCTTTACTTCCAGAAGCAGGTGCAGACAATTTATACGGTCCATCTACTTTAAAATCAAAATCTATATCTCCAGCGTGTAAGTGATCGGTTGGTCCTGGGCTTGTCTGTTTCAAAGTAACTCCCTCATAATTATTCGCACTTTTTACAGGCGACAATTTAATTCCGTTTCTAGTCAAAATACTCGACCTATTCGAAATTACATCTTGTTGTTTGGTTTGGCTTTGAACTGCTACTCCCGATTCTTTGTCTGTCTCTTTTTTATTAACTGCCGTACCTTCCGACGGAGGGGTTTGTTGACATCCAAATAACAATGAACAAAATATAAATGCGTAGAGCGTTTTTTTCATTTTTTTTTATTTTTTTCGACACCTACGAGGTTTTAACACCTACGAGGTTTTAGAAACCTCGTAGGTGTTAAAACTAATGTTTATGAAAATACGAATCTTCAAATGCTTCGACAGCTAATTTCAATTTGTTTACATTTTCCAAATCAGTAGTTTGTTTACACTTCATCGTATAAACCAATATTTCATGTAAATGACTTAATTGCGTCATATATTTTGCACGCGCTTTTTTATTAGATTTATCTACCAATTTAATTCTTTGGTGTAAAAAGTATTGACTAACAATTTGTTGGATTTCTTCAGCATGTTCTTCCTTATTAAAAACCCATCTCACCAACTGGTTGTAATTTGGCGACTCGCCTTCAGAAAGCTCATTCACCTGATTCATTGCTTTCTCAACTGTTCTGATATGCTCATCAATCAACGCTATTCTTAGAGAATCTCCATAAATTCCGCAAGGCACTTCACAATGTGGGCTTGGCTCCGTCAATGTCGCTATTTCACTAAGTAATTGTTGAATTTTCTTATTTCCATCATCATTAGTAGTTGTGGCAGATAAGGTAAAAGAACTGATAAGAATTGTTAAAATAATAAAGTATAGTTTATTCATTTCGTTATAGTTTTAGTTATAATTTGAATTAATAAAAAATTTGACTCATTTGTTCTAGAATTGACGATTCATTTATTTGCAACTTATCAATTAAACATTCGTAATCAATTACTTGTAACTGATTCATCATAAAAGTAATGAACCGAGTTATTGCAAAAAATGTAAACTAAACACAAAATTAACAATTTAGATACCGTTTTCTGTGGCTAAATTTTGTGTTTATAGTAAATTTACAAAGAATCAACAACTCCTCTATATTTTCAGCAATTTTGTGGCATTTGTTGAACAAAACTTAAGAATTGAATCAAAATTAATGACGGAAAGCTCTAAAATAAAATTAAACATCGAGGGAATGTCCTGTGTTAATTGTGCTTTAGGAGTAGAAAAAAACCTTGAAAAACAAGGGGCTACAGATATAAATGTAAGCTTTCCAAATGCCTCCGCTACTTTTACAACAGCAACTGAAAAATTGCCACAAATAATTGCTAATTTAGAAAAGTTAGGGTATCAAGTCAGCACAACAACTTCAGAAAAAAAGAAAAAAGAAAAAAGAAAGTTTGACAGTTTTTTTGCTCAAATGATCATAGCTTGTTTGTTTACTCTTCCATTATTACTCGCAATGGTTTTGCCTATTCCGGAACTCAAGAGCCCTCTACTACAACTTGCTCTCAGTATTCCTGTAATGTTGATTGGCTGGTGGCAATTTGGAAGATCCGCCCTCACTTCAATAAAATCTACTGTTGCGAATATGGATGTTTTGATATTCCTTGGGAGCACCTCGGCATTTATCTATAGCCTAATAGGTGTTGTTTATGAATTGGGCCCTAAATATATGTTTTTTGAAACGGCTGCAACCATTGTTACACTTGTTTTAATTGGAAATTGGATTGAAAAAGTATCATTCAAAAAAACCACTTCAGCCATAAGGTCATTGATTGAACTGCAACCAGAAACAGCGAAAAGAAAAATTGAACTTGAAGGCACAGAATCTTTTGAAGAAATTGAAATTGAAAAGGTCGAACTTGGAGATATTTTATTGGTAAATGAAGGAGACAAAGTTCCTATTGATGGTAAAATAATCTGGGGCAAAGCTTCCATTAATGAATCGCTGATGACTGGAGAAAGCGATTTGCTCAATAAAAAAATTGGCGATGAAATTATTGGCGGTACAATGCTGGAAAGCGGCTCAATCAAATTTCAAGTTACCAAAACTGGGAAAGATACTGCCCTTTCACAAATAATTAGTTTAATTGAACAGGCACAAGATAAAAAGCCACCCATTCAGAAATTAGCTGATAAAATAAGTGCTATTTTTATTCCTCTAGTATTAATGGCAGCAGCCTTAGCATTTTTTGTAAATTACTTTTTCGTAAATTTAAACTTTCAAGACTCAATGCTTCGAAGCATAGCTGTTATGGTTGTGGCTTGCCCTTGCGCAATGGGATTGGCAACCCCCACAGCAATTATAGCTGGACTGGGAAGAGCAGCAAAAAATGGTATACTTTTTAAAGGAGCAAAAACAATAGAAGATTTAAAAGAATTAAAAAATATCGTATTTGATAAAACTGGCACACTGACAACTGGTACCTTTACAGAGTTTGAAAGTGATACAAACTTAGACAAAACTCTATTTCGTTCAGTCCTAATGAGTTTAGAGCAACACTCTTCTCACCCATTGGCTAAGTCAATTGTAAACAAACTAAAAAGCTATCCAAATGTAAAGCCCTTTCATTTTGAAGAAATAAAAGAAATAAAAGGCATTGGCATTATTGGAAAAGACGGTCAAGGCAATTCTTATACTGCTGGCTCTTATAAATTGATTCAAGATCAAGACATTGAAAAAAATCACAGCATTTATCTCTTAAAAAATGGCAATGTAATGGGCTGGATAGACACAGAAGACAATGTAAAAGAAAATGCACCAATCGTTATTAAACAACTTAAAAGTATTGGCATCAAACCACACATGCTCAGTGGTGATAAATTACTTAAAACGGTTCCTGTCGCCAAGGCTGTTGGAATTGATGATTTTTATTCTGATAAATTGCCACAAGAAAAACTAGCGTTTATTGAATCGCTAAAATCTAAAGGCAAAACTGCGATGGTTGGGGATGGTATAAATGACGCTCCTGCCCTAACTGCTGCTGATATTAGCATCTCGCTTAGCAATGCCTCAAATATTGCTATTGAGTCTGCGCAAGTGATACTACTCAATGGAGATTTATCAAAAATACCTTTGGCAATAAAACTTAGCAAAGCTACTGTTACAACAATAAAATTTGTTTTGGGCATTTATTTACAACATTATAATGATCCCACTTGCTGCTATGGGTATTATTAATCCAATGATTGCTGCGCTTGCTATGGTCTTTTCTAGTATCTTCGTAATTGGAAATTCAATTCGTCTTGCAAACTTTACAAAGCTATCTGATTAAGAAATAAATGCACAAAGAAATTCGCAACATAGGTATTTTCGCCCACGTTGATGCTGGCAAAACATCCATCACGGAAAACATGTTATTCCTGGCAGGTAAGACTAAGTTTATTGGTAGTGTAGATGACGGAAATACACATTCTGACTTTTTGGAAATAGAGAAACAAAGAGGTATTTCGGTCCGTTCATCGCTCACTTCTTTTGTTTGGAAAGATGTTAAAATTAATTTGGTAGATACTCCTGGTCACGTCGATTTCTCCGCGGATGTTGAACGGGTTTTGCAAGTTATTGATTCAGCTGTATTGGTGATTTCAGCAGTTGAAGGCGTTCAGTCGCACACTGAATCAATTTGGACAGCTTTAAAAAAAAGAAATTTACCAACGATATTTTTTATCAATAAAATAGATCGTATTGGTGCCGATGTGGAAAGGGTAATCAATGAAATTTCAAAAGAATTAACAACCGATATTGTACCGCTACAATCAGCTATAAATGAAGGTAATGATCAGGCGAATATAGATTTTGTATTTTCTGATAATCAGATAGCAGAAACTACTGTTGAAAATATCGCCAACCATAGCGACGAAGTATTAGAGCTTTTTTTAGCAGAAGAGGAAATAGAATTTTCATTTTTGGATAATGTATTAAAGGACAAAATCCAAGATGCTAGTTTACATCCAATATTGATTGGTTCTGCCAAAAACCAAATTGGAATAGATTTCTTGTTAAACACTCTTATAAAATATTTACCAAAGCCAAAATTTGATGAAACGCAACAAAGTTTGTCCGCATTAATTTACGGTATCCATCACGACCCAAAACATGGAAAAATTGCCTTCACTAGATTATATGCTGGCAGTATTGAAAATCGTTCAATTGTCAAAAACATCAACCAAAACATTGAAGAAAAAGCAACTGGTATTTACAGCTCTTTTTCTAGCAAATTTGAAAATATTGGGCAAGTTTCAGCAGGTGATATTGTTGGAATTTGTGGATTAACAGATTCTCAAATTGGCGATATTTTAGGCAGTCAAAACAAAAACATTCCTCCCTATATTAAAATACATCAGTCATTGTTAACGGTTGAAGTAAAGGCTGAACAAGAAAAAGACTACCCCAAATTGGGAGCTGCCTTACAAGAACTATCTGTAGAAGATCCAGCTTTAGAGTTTGACTGGGACAGAGAGGAAAGGCATTTATTTATAAAAATAATGGGTTTGATTCAAATAGAAGTCATAGAACAAATTCTACTACAACGATTTGGTATAAAGGCTCTATTTGAAGATCCAGCGGTTATTTATAAAGAAACGCCTTCTGGTAAAGGTATTGGATTTGAGTCTTACACGATGCCCAAACCCTGTTGGGCGGTTGTACAATTTTTGATTGAACCGGGAGAGCGTGGCAGTGGTGTCCAATACGAGTCAAAGGTTCGTACAAGTGATATTCACCAGAAATATCAAAATGAAGTTGAACGCACTATAGGCCTTGCATTAAAACAAGGCATCAAAGGTTGGGAAGTAACCGACCTTAAAATTACGTTGATAGGCGGAGAAGATCACAATATGCACTCACGCCCTGGAAACTTTATTCTCGCAACACCAATGGGTATTATGAATGGATTGCAAGACATTGGAACTGACTTTTTGGAACCACTTATTTCATTTAGAATAAATGCACAAGAATCTTTGCTAGGAAAAATTACCAGTTCAATAATTCAAATGCGAGGCACTTTTGAAAGTCCAGAAATAATGAATGATAAAATTACAATAAGTGGAGTTTTGCCTGTTGCTACTTCGCTAAACTTTCCAGTACAACTGGCCTCAATGTCTGGTGGAATGGCAAAAATTAATACAGCATTTTATGGTTATCAGAAGTGCGATTCTGCTCTTTGCAAAGAACGTCCTTTCATTGGCATAAGCCCATTAGATAGATCAAAGTATATTTTAAAAGCTAGAAAGGCTTTACAGTAAGAGCATACTTTTTAATATTTCGAAGGATTTTTCTTCCAATCGGCTATTACTTCCTCCACTTTTTCTATGGAAATGTTTAACACCTCAGCTATTAATTCAGTAGCTATTCCTTTTTTGTAAGAACTTATTATGGATTGGTTTTCCTTCAGTTTTTGCCCTTGTTCTATACCCTGCTCTAGCCCTTGCTCTAAACCTTGTTCTAAGCCTTCTTCTCGTCCTTCTTCACGTCCTTCTTCTCGTCCTTCTTCACGTCCTTCTATGAACAAACCGTCTTTCTTTATGTCATATATAATTGGCATATTTCTTAATATTTTCTTTGTTTTCACTTCTAATTTACGCAATCTTGCCAACAAAAGCAATTGATTAACATATCTACCAAGTATTGTTTTTGATTTTGATACTTTCAAGAGCTTGTTTAATATTAAACGTAAAACTGCTTCAACTCGTTTGCCTTTGTAATTTCCCAATAATGCTAATACTATCACTTCTGGAACTTGATTACTCAATAGCTTTGAGCTGTCTATTTCATTTATACAAATAAGATCAAAGCCTGTAAATATTTCATCACTGTTAAGCTTTGAAACCATTTTTGATTTATTTGTTCCTAAGTAAATCACAATATGCTTTATTGGTGTTCTATATTTTCTATAAATCAATCCATGATATTCTTGCATGCGATATATCATTTCATCATCCTTCTCCGTTTGAAATTCAATATGCAGCAGCTTCTCTTCGTTGTTATCTGTTGTAATTCTGTAAAGAAAATCTACTTCCCTCTCCAATGTTTTTGTAATCTTTTCTTGAAGTATTTTGTAGTCTTTTATCTTAAAGCCCAACTCCAATTCAATCAGTGGCATAAATATGCCCTGAGCATTTGCTCTAAATAATCTGTCAAAGACACTTCCTTGTTCTTTTTCTTCTTTACTTTCTTTTTTTCTTGGCATTGATAATCGAATTTGTTTTGTTTTCGATACTTATACAATGGTTGTATTTTGATAATGCAAGTGTCGACAGGTCTAATGATTAATGATTCAATGCTTTAATGTGCTTAATGATACAATTATAACTGAATCATTGGAGCATTGGA
>JAHDGP010000171.1 GCA_020627525.1 Bacteroidota bacterium | reverse complement strand
ATTCTTCCAGATTTACGTTTAACAGTGACATAACATCCGTCATCAATTTTTTGTTAAACGCTTTATTATCTTTTGATATTTTTTTAAATACTTTTTCTTTTTCTAATTGGCTTGCATTTAATTCAGGATGTATTTTTTTTAAATAAGAATATAAATTAAAAACCATCTTAAAAGAACTGCCTGATTTTCTTTTAAGGTAAGTTCCAAATTCTTTTACCTCAAGTTTACTTAATGTTTTGAATAGCAATATCAATTTACTTGATACCATATTTTGCAAAATTAAATCACTTAAAAAAAGTATTAAAGAGCGCAAATGTCTCTCAAATCTTTACAGATCTTTTTCCATTTTTTTGAACTTCTTAGAACCTCTGTACAGCTCAAATTTTTGCAGGCGACATTCCAAAGGACCATTAAACAATTTTATTTTTCGGGAAGGGCGCAGTCCAACAAATTTCAATGCACGCAAATTTGCACTTAGAATCCAAGCATCACTGCCTTCGTAATAATGCTTTAATTTCGTTCCCATTTCACCATAAAATTCCAACATATCATTGTCCTCTTCCAAGCGTTCACCATATGGAGGATTCATTACAATATGCCCTTGTTTTATTTCTGGCTCTCCCGTCATAAAATTATTTTTTTGGAAGATCAACATATCGTCCAAATCCGCTCTTTCTGCATTTGCACGTGAAATTTCTATCGCTCTTGGGTCTACATCATACCCAACAATGTTTCCATCAAAATCAACAATCTTGCTTTTTTCTTCCTCTAAAATATTCTCCCACAAATTTTCATCAAAATCATTCCAGTTTTCAAATGTAAACTCTCTAAAACAACCAGGTGGAATATTTCTGGCTATAAGTGCAGCCTCAATCGGAATGGTTCCCGAACCGCACATTGGGTCAATAAAATCTGTATCTCGATCCCAGCCTGAAAGCATAATAATTCCTGCCGCCAATACTTCACTCAATGGCGCGTAAACTTGGGAAGTTTTGTAGCCTCTCTTCCCCAAAGATTTCCCTGAACTATCCAACGAAATCGTGCAAGTTGTATCGGCAATGTGAACACTGATTCGCACATCTGGGTCCTCTACATTTACAGACGGGCGTTTGCCATATTTATCCCTAAATTGATCTACAATGGCATCTTTTGTTTTAAGGGCAACAAATTTAGAATGATTAAAATAGTTGCTGTGTGTAATTCCATCAACAGCCAAAGTATCAATGGGCATCAAATAATCTTCCCAATTAATTGTTCGCACTTTCTCATATAATTGCTTGTCGTTGTGAACCGTAAACGTAGCAATTGGTTTTAAAACTTTAATAGCTGTTCTCAACATCAAATTACTTCTATAAAGCAATGCCGTATCTCCTTTGTAACGAACAGCTCTTGTCAACAACTCAATGTCAGTTGCACCCAACATTTCCAATTCCAATGCCAGAATCTCTTCAAACCCGAATAAGGTTTTCGCTATAATTTCAAATTTTTCCAAATTGTTTTTCTTGTAAATATTTCTATTCTTCTACCAAAAATGCTTTCACTCTCCCCACTTCGCCCGTTTCCAATTTCACTTTTATACCATGTGGGTGATTTTTGGATTTTGTCAAAATGCTTTTCACATAACCCTCTGTCAGCTCACCAGATCGTTGATTTTCCTTTTCAACAATTGCGACGAAGCTGCCTATTTCTATGTTTGATTTTAAGTTGGGATTCATATTTCATAATTAAATGTGGCTTTGGGCTTTGGATTTCGGGCTTCGAGAACCTCAGCCCTCGGTACAAACAGAGGGCTGAGGCTCTCGAAGCCCGACTCCAAACAGAGGGCTGAGGCTCTCGAAGCCCAACTCCATTATAAATCAAACTTAATACCCTGAGCCAATGGAAGCGCAGTTCCGTAGTTCAATGTATTGGTTTGTCTTCTCATATAAACTTTCCAAGCATCAGAACCAGATTCTCTTCCTCCACCTGTTTCTTTCTCCCCTCCAAATGCACCACCAATCTCAGCACCAGAAGTTCCGATATTTACATTTGCAATTCCACAATCAGAACCTGCGCAAGATAAAAACGTCTCTGATTCTCTCATATCAGTTGTCATAATAGCAGAAGACAATCCTTGTGGCACATCGTTTTGCATTCTTATTGCATCCTCTAATTTGCTGTAAGGAATAATGTACAATATAGGTGCAAACGTTTCGTGTTGAACAATCTCCATTTCATTTTTAACAACTGCAACAGCAGGTTTTACATAACAACCTGAAGCGTATTTTTTGCCTTTCAAAATTCCACCATTAACGATGAATTTACCGCCAGCTTTTTTCACTTCTTTAATTGTATCTAAATATTTCTCAACAGCATCGTGGTCAATCAATGGACCTACATGGTTGTTTTGATCTAAAGGATCACCAATATTTAATTGAGCATAAGCTTTGGTTAAATTCTTTTTCAATTTAGTTACCAAGCTTTTGTGAACAATCAAACGACGAGTAGAAGTACATCTTTGTCCGCAAGTTCCTACTGCACCAAAAACAATGGCAGGAATGCACATTTCTAAATCGGCACTTGGCGTAATAATAACAGCATTGTTACCACCTAATTCTAATAAAGAACGACCCAATCTTCCAGCAACTTTTGTTGCAACTTCTTTACCCATTCTTGTAGATCCTGTTGCAGAAATCAATGGAATTCTGCTATCACCTGATAACAATTCTCCTATTTTTCTTCCACCATTCACCAAACAAGAAACGCCTTCAGGAACTTTGTTTTGTTCAAATACTCTTGCAACAATCTTCTGACAAGCAATGCCACAAAGTGGTGTTTTTTCTGATGGTTTCCATATACACACATCACCACAAACCCACGCCAACATTGTATTCCAAGCCCAAACTGCTACAGGAAAGTTAAACGCAGAAATAATTCCAACAACTCCCAGAGGATGATATTGCTCATACATTCTGTGATCTGGACGCTCTGAATGCATTGTCAAACCGTATAACTGACGAGACAACCCAACTGCAAAATCACAAATATCAATCATCTCTTGAACTTCACCCCATCCTTCTTGCAAACTCTTACCCATTTCGTAAGACACCAAACGTCCCAATGGATCTTTAAATTTCCTCAGTTCTTCGCCAATCTGTCTTACAACTTCTCCACGTTGTGGGGCAGGAACTTTTCTCCAAACTTTAAAAGCTTCTTGCGCCACCAAAACTGTGTCCTCATAATCATCAGCAGTAGCAGATCTAACTTTTCCTATCAAAGCACCATCTACAGGCGAATGAGAGTCTAGAAATTTTCCTTTACCATCTATCCATTGTAAACCAGTAGATACACCAGCATTTTTATTTTCCAATCCCAATTCTTCCAAAAAATCAAGATTGACAGCATTATCTTTGCTCATTTTTTAAATTTTATTCAAACAAAGCGCAAAAATACGATAAATAATAGCAATAAAATTGTTAATCGTTAGATAAAACGCAGTAAATCTTTAAGTAGGCAGTATAACTTACTAAAGGAGTACCTCAAAAATAACTCAGCTTCGGTTGCCGATCCGTTTTGCTGACATCATCTATTTTCATTATTCTGTCTAAGTGCTTCAAAAAGTGCTATACTGACGGCATTGGCGAGATTAAAAGAACGTACTTTTCCTTCAAATGGGATTTTCACCAATTTTTCTTTTGGTAAATTTTCTCTAAACTCCTGAGGCAATCCATCCGCTTCTCTTCCAAAAAATAAAAATTGGTTTTGTTTAAATTGATGGTCCCAAAAAGAATTTTCTGCACGAGCTGAAAAATAAGTAATGATCGAATCAGGATGTTTTTTATAAAAATCTTCTAAGCTAGGATAAGTATAATATTCAAGATGTTTCCAGTAGTCTAGACCTGCTCTTTTTAAATATTTGTCAGACAGTTCAAAACCAAGTGGTTCGATTAAATGCAATATTGCATTTGTTGCCACACACAATCTTCCAATATTTCCAGTGTTATTTGGAATTTGAGGTGTAAGTAAAACTATATTGAATGAATTTTGCAAAATATTTTTCAAGATATTCTAAGAAACCAATTCATAAATACCTTCTAGGTTTCTTCCGTGTTGATCGTAATCCAATCCGTAGCCAACTACAAATTTATTTTCAATTTCCATTCCGTAATAATCAATTGGATAAGATTTTTTGTAAGCATCAGGCTTTAACAACAGCGATACAACTGCCAGCGACTTTGCTTTGTGAAATGCTAATTTTTCCATAAGAAACTCCAACGTATTTCCAGTATCTATTATATCTTCTAAAATAATTACATTTTCGTCGAACATACCTTTTCTCAAATCAAGGTCTACTTTAATATCTCCAGATGAATTTGTACCAGAATAGGAGGACAGTTTTATGAAACTAATGTTGCACGGTATAGTTATTTTACGCAACAAATCTGAAGCAAATATAAATGATCCATTTAATACAACTATAAAATGTGGGTTCTTTCCAAGATAGTCATTGTTGATTCTATCAGCCAGCTCCAACACCATCTCAGCAATTTTTTCTTTGGTTATAAATGCTTTAAATGTTTTACCATTTACAAGTTTTTCATCTCTTACAATTGTATTCTCCATGAAGATTTATATATTTTTTGCAAATGTAATAAAGTAAAATTAATATGTACTAATTCCTATAACAAAAAAAATGCCTTCAATTGAGAATTTCAATTGAAGGCATTTTAATAGCAACTTGCTTAGTTTATCATATCCACTACAACATTTGCAGCTTCATCTAGATAAACATCTTGCTCTAATTTTTCAAGCCACTTTTCATTGTCTTTTTGTTTTAAAGTATCATCGGCAAACTTCAAAGCATCTTCTTCCAACAAAGCCAATTCAATTTCTCTCTGTTCTTTATATATGTCTTTGTATTTTTCTGATTCCTCTTCCACAGACTTTTTGAATGCTCTATATTCTTCTAGATTCAAACTGAAAGTTGTTTGATCTTTGTTTCTTTTTCGTCTTAAAGCATCCTCATTAATTTTTTCAAAAGTTTCGTTCTTCTTAATTCTCTCCTTGCTCTTCGAAATGATTTTATTTAGCTTTTTATTTTTCACCTTCTTATAATCTACTGCTTCAATTTCATCCCAAGGAATAACGTGATCTTGTTCTTTCTCCCCTGTATTGATATAAGAATATGAATCTGGTAAAACAATATCTGGAACAACGCCCATGTGTTGAGTTGTTTGACCATTAATTCTATAAAATTTCTGTGTGGTTAACTTAATAGCGCCCATTGGTCTAAATTCAGCAAAGTCTCCTTTCAGATATTGATCCAAGTCATAAAAACGCTGAACTGTTCCTTTTCCATAAGTTGAGTTACTTCCAATGATTATGCCTCTATCATAATCTTGTATCGCTGCAGCTAATATTTCTGAAGCTGAAGCACTGAAAGAATTTACCAAAACAACAAAAGGTCCATCATAAACAACACCTGGCACTTCATCTTTCAATACATAGTTACCTTTGCTTCTTCTTTTAATTTGAACAACTGGTCCTTCATCAATAAAGTGTCCAACCATATTCACAACATCCTGTAGTGATCCTCCACCATTTCCTCTAAGGTCAAGTATGACTCCTTCAACACCTTCTTCATTCAATTTTTCTAATTCTACCCCTACATCACGACCGCATTGTCTTCCTTTTTTATCTTTAAAATCAGCATAAAATTTAGGTAATTTGATATAGCCAATTTTGCTTTCATCTTTTTCTATAATTGCAGATTTAGCATAGGTATCTTCCAAAAGAACAATATCTCTAGAAATAGGGATAACTTTAGTCGAACCATCTACTTTCTTAACGGTCAATTTCACAATCGTTCCTATTTCACCACGAATTAATTGAACAGCTTCATCTAAAGGCATATCAGTAATGTCAACAGGTTCTTCATCGCCCTGCCCCACTTTCATAATCAAATCATCCACCTCCAATTCACCTTGTCTGTAACAAGGGCTGCCTGGAACAATCTTTACTACTTTTATTAGCCCATCTTTCTCTTGAAGAGTTGCTCCAATTCCTTTTAGTTTGCCAGATAATTTTATATCAAAATCTGCCTTATCTTTTGGTGGGAAATATCCTGTATGTGGATCAAAAACATTTACAATAGCGTTTACAAATGTTGTAACCTGATCTTTTTCCGTTTGTCTATTGAGCCTTTTGAACCAGTTATCGTAATTTTTCATTACACGTTCTCGTGACTCTTCTTCCAATAAAGCAAATTCTTTGATGGTAACACTGGTATCATTATCAGCAATTGCTTTTTCTTGTTCTTTCAACTTATCAGAAAGCCTTACCAGAACTTGGTATTTCAATAGTTTTCTCCAACGATCTTTTAGTTCTTCTTTATTTGCAGTATAGTCTCTTTTCTTAGCATCGTATTCCAGTTTTTCATCAACTGTAAAGTCAAAAGGGGTTGCTAAATACTCTTTGTAAAATGATTCTGTATTCTTTAATCTTTCATTATACAATTCAACAGCCAGATCGTAGAATTTGTAGTTATTGACCTTGATTTGATCATCCAATTCTAATTTATATTTCTCTAGCTTATCAACATCTTCTTGTGTAAAGAACCTTTTAGAATAATCTTGCCTCTTTAAATATTCATTGTAAACATTTTCTGACAATTCGTCATTCAAGTCTTTTGGACTATAGTGCAAATCGGAAAGTTGACGCATAACCAATTTCATCAAAAGCTGGTTCTTCTTTTCACCTTGATCTTCAAGATTAAAAGCTACAAGCATTGAGGAAACGAGGATAACGCCACAAAGGATCAATTTTTTATTCATTCTTGATAGTTGTTAATACTTTTCGGTTATAAGTTAAATAATGATCAAAGCATAACTTCTTTTGCTTCAATTCTTTTAAACCATTATTTACACATTAATTTTTACGAATCGCATTGGTTATAAGTTTAGTTAATCTCATATATAATTTACACAAAATAAACTAATGTTTGGACTGTTAATAACGTTGTTGTAACGAGCTAAGCTGAATTATTAACAATTATTATATAAAAATCGCAATTTATTGCCTTGCATCCAAAATTTAAAGAGCATTTCATTTAACAATTACCCGAAATTACACGTTCTAAAAGGCAAGAACAGCCTAAGTATGAAAGTTTTTTTCCCGCTAAATCAAAAAATATTTTTGCTAAATTACTTGATTACTTTTGTTCAAATACTTAATTTCAACCATAAAATAAATTTTCAAAATGTTTGACAGACTTTTAAATGTTGTAAAATCCTATGTCTATGATGTAGTTGAAAAGGGAGAACAAAAGTTTGGTTTGGATCCAGATGACACTGATGAAGAATGGGAAGCTTTCAAAAGGGAGCAAGCTAGAAAATATGGTGGAAAGTACTCTGGTTCTTCAAGTTCCAAAAAAAAGAGTAATGTAGATAAGGAAGTCGAGTATTTCAAATTATTGGAAATTCCAAAAACCAATGAGTTTACGGTAATCAAAAAACAATATAGAAAACTCATGAAAGCCAATCACCCGGATCGCTTTCAAAATGATGAGAAAAAAAGAAAACAAGCAGAAACGTATACAGCAAAGTTAAATATAGCTTTTGATTATCTTGAAAAGAGATATGGCAAAAAATAACGTAGTTTTGCACGATTAAACGATAAATCTTGTAAATTTCTATGCGCCTTGTGAATAAAATCATTTTGTCTCTTTGTCTGCTTATCTTTTGTGTTTCTCTAGACCTTTCAGCACAGCGTTATGGACGAAATCAAAAAAAAGCTCAAGCTCAGGTTTCATTTATTATTAAGTCTAGTCAAAATATCAAACCAAACAACATATATGTCACTGGTGATTTGCCTGGGTTTGGTCCGTGGGACCCCAGAAGAGTTCCCTTGTTTAGTAATCCTGACGGCTCTTGGATTGGAACAATCAAAATACCTTTAGGCGTACCTGTAAAAATTCAATACACACAAGGTAGTTTTGAGGCTACAGAACTCAATCTTCAAAATGAAAGTGTTATTCATTCGTTATATTTAACTAAGGATACCATTATTCGTCATCGAATCAATAGATGGGGAACAGGTGGAATCGGAACAGCAGAAATTGCCCCCCCTAAACCTGTTTCAACTACCACTGATTATATTCCGGTCAAACCAGTATTTCAATTTGTAAAGCAACACAGAGATTTTGGAGGTTCAGGTGTTGGTCCAAGAAATATCACTGTTTTTCTTCCTCCCTCTTATGAAGAAGAGGTAGCTAAAGAGTATCCTGTGCTCTACATCCACGATGGACCACAATCTTACAACGCTTCATTTAGTGTTTCTGACAATATAAGATCAACTGCCGATTATGCTAAGTCAATGATAAAAAAAGGTGAATTAGATGAGTTGATTATTGTTCTTATTAACAACAAAAGTGATTATCAGTTCAAAAGGTTCAATACAAATATTCATCCAGCATATAGAAAATTTGTCACAAAAACATTAAAACCATTTATTGATCAAACCTACCGAACGAAGTCTGATGCTAGATACAATGCCAATTTAGGCGTGGGTTTAAATGCACTTATTTCATTTTTGATTAGCTACGAAAATCACAATGATTTTGGGAAAGTAGCTTGCTTAAGTCCTATATTTGAATCAGAGCGTTTATATTATAGTTACGCTTCCAAATTTAAAAATGACGATACTTATAGAGACTTAAAAATATTTTTCGATAATGGTGTAAGCACACAAGAAAAAAGGCTACAACCAAGTATTGAAAGAATGGTTTCGCTGCTAGAAAGCAAAGGATACAATCCATCTTTTAGTATTAAAGGCGGTTCGAGTGAGCGTATAAAAGCAGCATTGAGAAGTTTGTTTAGTTACTAAATTTTATTCTTAAAATTTTTATAAGTAAAGCGAAAAGAATAACTTGAACCAATTTATCATTATTTTTTTCTGATTT
>JAHDGP010000170.1 GCA_020627525.1 Bacteroidota bacterium | reverse complement strand
AACAATGCTCGCTCAGTCAAAAAATGCTTATCAAGCGGAAATTGATGCTGCTTGCGAGTTCATTGACTTTTTGAGATTCAATGTCCATTTCATGGCTGAAATTTACACTACTCAACCAGATTCAAATGAGGGTATTTGGAACAGAACAGAATACCGTCCACTAGAAGGATTTGTTTTTGCGGTTACTCCATTCAACTTTACAGCCATTGCTGGAAACTTGCCGTGCAGTGCTGCGCTTATGGGCAATACGGTTGTTTGGAAACCATCTAACACTCAAATCTACTCTGCTGCTGTTGTAATGGATTTATTAATGGAAGCAGGTTTACCAGATGGTGTTATCAACCTAATTTATACAGATGGTCCTGTTGCTGGTGATGTTGTGTTTAACCATCCTGATTTTGCGGGCATTCACTTTACAGGTTCTACTGGCACCTTCCAATTTATGTGGAAAACCATTGGTGAAAATATCAAAAATTACAAAAGCTACCCAAGAATTGTTGGAGAGACAGGTGGAAAAGATTTTGTCCTAGCCCACCCTTCAGCAGATCCTGATGTGGTTGCTGTAGGATTAGCCAGAGGTGCTTTTGAATATCAAGGTCAAAAATGTTCTGCTGCATCTAGGGCTTATATTCCAGACAATCTTTGGAAAAAAATTGAAAAGAAATTATTAAAAGATGTAGCCAGTTTTAAAATGGGTCCAGTCGATGATATGACCAATTTTATAAATGCGGTGATTGATGAAAAGTCTTTTGATAATATTACGAGCTACATCAAAAAAGCAAAGAAAGATAAAAATGCTGAAATAATTGCGGGTGGAGGATACAGTAAAAAGGAAGGTTATTTCATTGAACCAACTATCATCTTGACAAAAGACGCGAAGTACAGAACAATGTGTGAAGAAATTTTTGGACCAGTATTGACAATACATGTATACAAAGCCAAAGATTTTGATAAAATTTTAGATGTAGTCGATCAGACATCGCCATATGCATTGACAGGGGCTATTTTCTCTCAAGATCGTTATGCGATAGATCAGGCTTCTAAAAAACTTAAACATGCTGCTGGAAATTTCTACATTAATGATAAACCAACTGGTGCTGTTGTCAATCAACAACCATTTGGTGGCGGTCGTGCTTCTGGAACAAATGACAAAGCTGGATCAGCTTTAAATCTATTAAGATGGGTCTCTCCAAGATCAATAAAAGAGACTTTTGTACCACCAAAAGATTACAGATACCCATTTTTAGCAGAGGATTAACAAATAAGTAAGTGGTAAGATCAAATTAACATACATAAATAATTTTCCAAAAAACTGATTATCAAAACTTTGAATTATATTTTGATGGTTATTATATTGGTCTTATCCCTTAGTCTAAAATAAATAAATACATTGGTGATGCGATCTTTTTTTGCTTTGCCAATGTATTTGTATTTTTATTCTTAAGAAATTGTATGTAATTGATGAATTTATAATAATCCTCAATTTTAAACAAATCTAAATAAGACTTGATACACACTAAAATATTCTCAAAAATGACTAAAATATTATATTTTACCAGTATAGTTTGTCATTTAAAGAAAGAAACTGCGCCGATAATGAAAAGATTCTCTATCCTGTTTACACTTATTTGCCTTACCAGCCTGGCTGTGAATGCCCAAGACAGCCAAAAATTACTCAAACAAGCAATTAAGTATGAAGAAAACAAAAACTATCTAGCTGCGATCCCTCTTTTTCGTGAAGTTTTGATGTACGATAATCTTCTAGATGCAAAGAAAGGTTTGGCAAATTGCTACAGAAATGTAAAGGATTTTAATAGAGCGCAGTATTGGTATAAAGTTCTATTGAATATCAATCCTGGTGAACCTGAATATCTTTTTCATTATGCCAATATGTTGAAAAACAAAGGTGATTGTGAATCAGCCAAAAAATATTTTAAAGAATATGCAAAATCAGATTCCAAAGGATTGGATTTTATAAAATCTTGTGATGACCTTTCAGATTTTACAAAAGATGAAGACAAATATTTGACCTATAAACTTTCATTCAACACAAAAAATGCGGAGTTTGGTCCAGTTTTTTATGAAGATGGCATTGTTTATACTGGTGGAGGGCTTTCTGATGCAGTGGGTGGACAATACACTGATTTATATTTTTCAAAACCTGAAAAAAATTACAAATACAAACAACCAATAAAATTGAAGGGTAAGGTAAATAGTTCATATCATGATGGTCCTGCCAGCTTCAACGCTTTTGGTGATGAAATATGGATTACCAGAACTGGAAACGAAACAATTAAAGACAAAGAGTCTAAAGAAATGAAAAGAAATCTCAAGATAGTGAGATTGATTATGAAAGACAATAAGTGGGGAAATGAAACGGAGTTCAGGCACAACAATCCGAACTACTCCGTCGCTCATCCATCCCTTTCAGACAATGGAAAAACTTTATTTTTCAGCTCCGACATGCCAGGCGGAATGGGTGGAACGGATATTTATGTGTCTTATTTAGAAAATGGAAGTTGGTCTGAACCTAAAAATTTAGGACCAACCATTAACACTTTAGGCAACGAGTATTTTCCATTCACCCATATAGATGGCACGCTTTATTTTTCATCTGATGGACATGCGGGTCTTGGTGGATTGGATATATTTTATTCTAATTTTTCTGGAAACAGTTGGAGCAAGCCAAAAAATTACGGATCACCTATAAATTCAGCAGGTGACGATATTACTTTTATATTGGATGCAGAAAAAAACACAGGATACTTTGCATCAAACCGTTATGGCGGCAAAGGCAGTGACGATCTTTATTTCTTTGAAAGAAAAGAGCGCATTATCGCCGAAACAGCTCCAGTTAATACACAAGGAAATTATGATATAGATTCGGAAGATTCATTGCCAATGGGTTTTTCCTTAAATGAGCAACTGGGAATTAAAGATGTCAAATTTGATTATAAAAAAAGCAATTTAAAATCAGAAACTTACCAAGAATTGTTAAAGGTTGTTCAATATATGAATGATCATTCCAATGCACAATTGCTGATTGAGTCGCACACCGATTCTAAAGAACTGGCACAAATAAATATGGCAGTTTCAACAGAAAGAGCAAATAATATTAAAGAGTTTTTGTTAGGAACCGGTATTGATAAAAGTAGAATTGAAGCAAAGGGCTATGGTGAATCTTTTTTAACAAATGATTGTGCCGATGGCATAAAATGTTCCGACAACAAGCACGATCAAAATGATAGAATTGATTTTAAACTGATAACAACTTTTTCTGATGAAGAAAAATTTGGTGATGAGCCTGATGATTCTGAGTTTTTGAATTTAGGTTCTGTTGACAATCAAAATAACCAGACTGCTGAGAACCTTAAGATCCTAAAAAAACAACAGAAGCAAGAAAAAGCGGATCAAAAGAAAATAGAAAAAGCTGCTAAAAAAGCAGAAAAAGAAAAGAACAAACAAATCAAGCCTGAAAAAGATCCAAAAGTAAAAGAGCCAAAAGAAAAGATTGATAAGAAAAAAAGAAGTAAGGATGTCGATGTTTTAAGTGCTGAAGAAAAGCAGAAAATTAAAGAAGAAAAAAAGAGATTGAAAGAAGAAGAGAAAGCCCAGCGACTTTTAGCTAAACAAAATGAACAAAAGAAAAGCAAAGAAGTCAATGTTTTCAAACCAATGTCTGTACCTGAGTTTACTGTATCTGATAAAAAACAAGGTATAACCTATAAAATACACATTGGTCCACACAAGGACTTGAGTATGGATAATCAAAAGTACATTCAAGACTTAAAAATACCTTCTATCATCCAACAAAAAGGAAGTAAAGAACTATTAATTTTAGGTACATTTACAACTATAAAAGATAGTGAGAAAGTGCTTGGTTATTTAAAACACAATGGAGTCGGCAAATCGAAAATCATTGTATATCAAGATGGTGCTGCTACCAAAGCAAGCCTTAGTTCATTAAAGGAAAAAGGAATAAAATAAAAAGAAAAACACGGAAGAAGTATGAAGCAGTTATTGCCAATGTTCCCTTTAAATATGGTTAGTTTTCCAAGGGAAGAAGTTAATTTACATATTTTTGAAGAACGATATAAACAGTTGATAAATGAATGTTGGGAGGAAAAGAAATGCTTTGGAATTCCTGCCTACATTGATAAAAAATTGATGAACTATGGTACTGAGATGTCAGTGGTTGAAATCAGCAAAGTTTTTAAAAACGGTGAAATGAATATTAAATCCGTTGGACGAAGAGCATTCAAATTACTTAATTTTCATCCCAATACTCCTAATAAATTGTATGCAACTGCCGATGTGGAATTTATTAAAAATGACTATGAAATTGATGAAGAAATCAAAGACCTTTTGATTGAAAAATTAAAACTTCTATTTGACAGATTAAATATTAAAAAGAACCTTAAAACATTTGATAGTTTTGAAGTAGCACACTACATCGGAATGACACAAAGAGAAGAGTTTGCCTTGTTAAAGATTGAAGCAGAAAAAGAGCGTCAAATAGAAATTATAAAACATTTAGATAAAATAATGCCAGTAATTGAAAGAGCGCAGCAAATTAAAAACAGGGTTAGTATGAACGGACATTTTAAAAATTTCCCTAAGTTAGATTTTTAAATACTGCATCTACTGCTCATCACCATACAGTTCACCAGATGGATTTGCAATTAGCATTCTATCGTGCATAACTTTTTTGATTTTGTTTGTATAATTTTCAAGGTCATCCGCATCACCTTCTTCTGGGTAAAATGGACCATCCCAATAAAAATCCATTTGTCCTGGCGACATTAATACTGAGCGAGCTGTCAACCTCCTATGTACATTTACACCTGTACAGGTTACGATTGGAATATTGGATTTAGCACTGACATAAAAAGCACCTTTGTGAAATTTTTTCAACAAACCTGGACCGCCGTTTCTTGTTCCCTCAGGATAAATAACCAATGAGTAGCCCTTCTCGACAGCATCAAACAAATCTTTTAAGCTTCTGTCCCTATCGTTTTTATCGTACCTTCTAACAGGTACATGTAAATGCTTCAGTGCCATTCCAAAACCTGGGTATTTTAGAATTTCTGCTTTCGCCAAAAAACGAGCTGTCGTGGGTACTTGTGCGCCAGCCGTGAAAGGGTCTAAATTTGAAACGTGATTAAAAACGTAAATCTGTTGCTGGCTAAAATCAATGTTTTCTTTTCCAATTGCATTTATTTTCATACCAAACAAAAACAGCAATGACCTACTCATAAATTTCGGTATTTTTCTCGCTGCATCATATTGCTTAATGATCAACAAGAAAAACATCCATAACGAACAAACCGTAAGGAATAAGATAAACCACGGAATACACCACATTGTCCACAGTATTCTAAAAAATTTTGTCACAGTTTTAGTATTTGTACTTCATAAAACATTCACTCAAAACATTAATTAGGCAAGTGTTTTTTCAAAAAATTGATTTGATTTTCTCCCATAATTTTTCGGATTTCCGTTTCAGTAAATCCAGCATTTAACATTGCATCTGTCAATACAATTATTTGCGAAGCATCAAAATAAGTAGTAACGCTTCCGTCAAAATCTGATCCTAATGAAACGTGGTCAACACCAACTAAATTTATCACATACCGCATTGCTTTAACAATAGAAGCAGGCTCCACCGATCCGACCGCTTCTTCCCAAAAACCAATTCCAATTAAACCGCCTTTATTGGCAATCATTTTAAGCTCTTCATCAGATAAATTACGGACACTGTTGTGCGTTCCTTTCACACCCGTGTGTGAGACTATCATTGGTAAATCTGAGTATTTAATGCAGTCCCTTATCAACTCAGACGAAGCGTGGGCAAGGTCTAACATAATGCCCTTTTCCTTCATTTTTTTCAAAACCTCTTTTCCAAATTCTGTGATACCACCTTTCTCCATCCCAGCAGAAGAGCCACCTAGTTTATTATCGAAAAAATGCACAAGTCCCATCAAACGGTATCCCGCATCAAAACACTTATCTACATTTTCAACTTTACCTTCTAAAGCATGTAATCCTTCAATGGACAACAATCCACCAACCAAATTTTTGTTAGAAGAGCGACTTGCCAACAATGCATTTAGATCAGATTTATTTTTGACAATTTTCAATCTACCCTCCGAATTTCGTTCCGCAGTATGCAGCATTTCACTTTGATACAAAGCGCGTTCGCACAAGCTTGTCCAAGTTCTAATTGGCCACCGATTGCCCATTGTCAAAGGTGTAATATTATCAAATGCCTCATCGGAGTTACTAGAGTAATTTTGCCCAGCAGGAGATTTAATTACCGCATCAAATACTTGCAGTGTAAAATTGCCTTCTATCAAACGAGGAACATCAACTTGCCCTCTGCTACTTCGATCCAACACATTTCTATCCCACAATAAATTGTCTGAATGCCAGTCTGCAATGATCAAGGTTGGATGTAAGTTTTTTGCAGCATCTGATACTTCTGGCAAACTTGTCAAAACAACTTTATTTCGCGAACCATCTACCGTTTTAGCCAAAACAAAAAAGAAAAGTATTGTTCCAACAAGTAACAAAATGAATAACAGAGAACCAAATATTTTAATAATCTTCTTCATAGCTAGCGAATTTTACATTCATTACAATTATGCCTTAACCGTATCAAAAGCAATTTTTATAGAATCAAAAATTGCTTGACTCGCCATCTCAAGATCACCTGCTGTATGTGCTTGCGAAACAAATCCTACTTCATAGCCTGAAGGGGCAAAATAAATTTTTCTATTGAGGAGTTGCTTATGAATTTCTTTGTAATATTCCATTTTAGAACCATCAATCTGGTCTGCCTTTGTAATTTTGTCAGTAGAAAAAGCCATCCAAAAGATAGAACCCATTTGATTAAAACGAATAGGATAAGACTCTTTTTCACAAAAGGCATTTATACCATCTGTAAAATTCTTTGTTTTTGCATTTAAATTTTCATAAAATCCTTCTGTTAAGCATTCTCTAATTTGAGCAGCGCCCGCAGCCATTGCAACAGGATTTGCAGAAAGTGTTCCCGCTTGGTAGACAGGTCCATCAGGTGCGACGTGCGACATAATTTCCTTACTAGCGCCAAATGCACCGACAGGCATTCCTCCACCCACGACTTTTCCATAAGTGAGAATATCGGGAGCTACATCGTAGTAACCCGCTGCTCCGTCAAATTGAATTCTAAAACCAGAAATCACTTCATCAAATATTAACAAAGCATCATTTTTCTTACAAATATCTTTCAGAAATTGCAGATAGGATTTGTCTTGTAACAAAAGACCATTGTTTGCGGGAATGGGTTCTAAAATAATGCAGGCAATGTCATCTCCATGTTTTTCAAAAGCCTCTTCAACGGCTGCTTGATCGTTTAAAGGAACCACGATGGTTTCTTTCGCAAAAGCATCGGGCACACCCGCCGACGAAGAGACGCCAAATGTCACCAAACCAGAACCAGCTTTTACCATCAAATGATCTACGTGACCGTGGTAGCAACCGTCAAATTTTATGACTTTGGTTTTTCCCGTCACCCCTCTCGCCAATCTCACAGCAGACATTACCGCTTCAGTCCCTGAACTAACGAAGCGCATTTTTTCGATAAAACGATTGTTGCCAATTATCTGTTCGGCCAGATCAATTCCATACTTGCAAGGTGCTCCGAAAGTCGTTCCCTTGTGAACAGACTCCTCAATTGCCGCAATGACTTTGGGGTGTTTGTGTCCTAAGATTAAGGGTCCCCAGGAGCAACAAAAATCTAAATATTTATTGTCATCGACATCCCAAATATAGGCACCTTCCCCTCTATCAATAAATAAAGGTGTTCCAAAAACTGATTTAAAAGCACGCACAGGTGAGTTTACGCCACCAGGAAACAAATCCAAGGCCTTTTTATATAATTCTTCTGATTTTGTTCTTTGCATTGATTGATATTCTATTAATAAGAAAACAAATCTAAAAAGGAATAGTTAGAAATGTTAGTATTTCTATTTAAATATGTATCACCTACGTCTGTTATCATTCAAAAATTTAACCAGTTCATAAACTAACGTTATAGGGTTTTGTTGATGCCAAGCTAAGTTTGATTGCATATTGTATAGTTTTTCAGCCCTTTCAATCGCTTTAACTTGAGTTGCCTTTTCGTCTTTTTCTAACCTTTCATAAATACCACTACTGAACTTAAATGATTTTCCAAATTTCTCATAATTCAAATCCCAATATTTTCCTAGAGCCTTATAGTAAAATGTTCTATGATTTTTTTCATCTGTGTAATTGTAATGAAGATAGAACCACAACTCAAAGCAGTCATTTGAATAAGCAATTTTATAGTTTAAGGATTCTCCTTTTTTAATGGCATTGTCAAAATCTGCAAATTCTTTTTCACCTTGTTTAACGTCCATATCGAAAACGCACCAAACTTCATCATAACCAACATCGCTATTTTCAATAATAGATTGCGTAGATTCAATAAGTTTCAGCTTGGTTTGTCCTTTCAAGTCTACCACTTTTATTGTTAATGTTAGAACGGGAAATGATTCAAAATACAACTTCTCTGTTTGTCCTTCGCAAACAATTAAAATAGTTTTATTAAGCTCTTTGGTGTCAATTTTATATAAAGAAGGCTTTGCTTTTTTGAGCCACGCCTTTTGACTTTTTACATCCGAAACTTTTATGGCTTTCGTTTTTTTAGGCATCTTCCTCCGTATTGAAAAGTTTGGTAAAGTCTCCTAAAAATGGAATCGCTCCATACTTGCCTTGAATATAATCTTTCTCAAAAGAGGCGTTGTTTCTAATTCCTTTAAATTCAGTTAGAGAATATAAATGACTTGCACCGTATTTATCTTTTTCAACAAATTCAATTTGATCACGCCTCAAGAGGTCTGAAGACAATAAGTTTGTATCATGTGTTGTCACAATT
>JAHDGP010000169.1 GCA_020627525.1 Bacteroidota bacterium | reverse complement strand
GAAATGAACAAACAATATTTATTCAAAACCTTTTTGCCTTAACTTAACAACATTGCTTCTCGCATTCACGCATTAAAATCATTGTCCGCTTAAAAATCAAACCAATCACGTCTTCTCTGCAACTTCAAATCCTGCAATAAAGAAGAGTTCGCTCTGATGACAAATTCGTACCTTTTTGCATTTCCATTTGGCACCCAGTTAAATGTCATATTCCAGCAATGTAAATCTCTGTAAAAGTCGACAGTGGTCCTTGCCAAAGCATTGTTTACAAAGTCATATCCTGTCCTGATATTGGCTCTCCATTTAGGGGTGATGTTTATATCAAGTGAAGTGTTTAATGTTTGTGTGACAATGTTTTCAGGTAGGCCGGTTGTATATGATTTTGCAATGTCTAAGTTGTATCCAATACTTATTTTCCACGGAATTTTAAAGTCAATAAAATTATCCAAATTGTTCAATACATCTTCCCGTTCCTCAGCGCTCCCTCTGGTAGAATTCTGATTATTGCCTCTGGTACTAGAACTAAATGAAGTATTGATACCAATATTCATTCTGGTCAATCTTGCTAATTTTTTATTTAATGCCCATTCATATTTATCAAGCGTTCTTCCTGTTTTATCCACGCTATAAGGACTAAATGTACTAGTATAGTTTAACTTTATTTTATTGAGAATGGTCGTTCTGGCTGTCATTGAAATATTTGACATTTTAAGACTGTCCGCCGCAAAATTATAGGAAGAACTAAGCCGCAAACTTTCCAATAATTTTATTTTTCTAAATTCAGAAGAGGTATCTTTTTTTGCCTTTACCTTCATCTCAAAGTTGTTGTCTACAGAGAAGCTAATTGATGAAATTTTGCCTGTTTGTGGTCCTGTAAAAATTTGATCTTCAAATATCGAATATTTATCAAAAACTCCTGCTTCAGAAGTTTCGACAGTTTGGAAATAGCCAAATTTGTCACTTCCAAAATCAGGACGCCAATTATAAGAAACAGATGGCCTAACAACGTGCCTTAAAGCCCTAACAAAGCCCTTTTTAAACTGCATTATTCCATAAAGGCGTGTACTGGTAGATAATGAAAAGTTAAATTGTCGGGCTGCTTTAAAGCCAGATACAAGGCGTTCATTTATCGAACCAAATATTGTATCTGTCGAAGCAATTTCCTGATTTGTGGTATATAGGGTATCACCATCCAGATAAATTGTGTCAATTACATCAATATATGTGTGTTCATACAGGTAAGTAGGGTCAAAAGTTTTTTCTGTGGTTTTGCTATACCAATATTCATCATAATTAAATGTTGGAGTACCCGTAATATATTTCAACACATTAAAGCTTGTATTAATTGGAACATTGTGCTTGATACCGTTTCTGACATTGTCAAATAGTTGATTAGAGAAAAATAGACTATCTGCAATTTGAACACTGTTTCTAAGGTTTCCTCGATAACTCATACCTATTTTTTCAAACCACTGCGTTTTACCTTTTTTTGTTTTTCTTTTTAATGGATAAATCTTTTGCATATTTAAATTTATCTCTGGTAGTGTTACATTCACAATGCCCGTTCTGGTATTTTGAGAATGACTAAAGGCTGCCGTAAAATTGAAAGGCGTTCTAGGCATCGTATGCGAATATGAAATAGACGAGTTTAAAGTGTTGGTTAGATAATCATTATTATTGGTAATGAAATTTCTGGAATAACTACTGGTTCCCAAGTTGACATTAGCAGAAAAAGAACTGTTTAAATGCGCTTGCGGAGCTTCCGTATGAGACCAGGAAACCCTAAAGTCCCTTGTGCTGTAAAATTCTTTTTGAATAATGTCACCATTGTTTATTTTACCAAAATTGACACTGACCCTTCCATTGTATTTGTATCTTTTACTGTAGGCACTTGCCAAGTTTAACTTCCAACTACCTCTTGTATAAATATCACCTCTGATTGCAAGGTCTACATAATCACTCATTCCAAAATAAAAACCACCACTTTTTAAATAATATCCCAGTTGCGGTGATCTTCCATAACTTGGAAGAATAATTCCAGACCTCCGTCCTTCAGTCAGTGGAAAAATTCCAAAAGGCAAAACAAGCGGAGTAGGGACATCGTCAATAAACAGTTTTGCCGGTCCAGTAACAATCAATTCATTTGGGATGATCTTTACTTTTTTAGATTCAATTCTAAAATGCGGATGTTCGTGATTGCAAGTGGTATAATAGGTATGTTTGCCAAACATTTCATCATACTCATTTTTACGCACTTGTTCGCTTCTAATAAAACCTTCTCCTTCTTGAGTAATCACCTGAGAGAGCTTTCCTTTTTTCGATTTAAAATTATAACTCATAGATTCTGCACCAAAAGACTCGTCTCCCTCTTTAAAAAAAGGTTGACCTATCCAGTTTCCAAGTGAATCTTTGGTGCCTTGTGCCGTAACTTCTTGCTTTAAGTAGTCAAATTGGATATTCTCTGCATACAATTCTATACTACCCTTTATTACTTTAGCGTTTCCATATAGGTATATTTTTTCATTAACTATATCATAAATAATGGAGTCAGCTGCATCGTATGAAATATCTTCATCTAGAGCATCTGAAGATATGTCCAGTTCAGGTAATTTTTCTTCTGTAATGGAAAGTGAATCAATTTTAGTACTATCTGTGAAAGCATTTGTATCTTCAATAGCAATAGAATCAATTTTAACCGGAACCTCAGGTAACTTTTTTGGAGGTCTTGTAGTTTTGCGTTGACCCCAGACTTGAAGGCTGCAGATTAAACAAATGATTGATATTAAAAGTCTTATAGTCAACGCAAATAATGAAGTTTATGTATAACTTTGTAATCAGTTTTTATTGTACGTGAATAACGCATATTTTTGACGGTTAGGAATAATTTTTGCAATGTTTAACATTAGATTTTGCTAAATTTATGTTAGTTTTTGCATTATCCTATTTTATCAATTGTATTGCGCTATAAATGTGTTAGTAAAGTGTTTGTTAAAACGACATTTGTATCAAAATTTCTTTACAAAGCAAATTTATGATTTTTAAGCGTTATTTATTAGTAGAATGCATCTTAAAATAATAAAGGATGCCTAATGTATGAAAATTTACAACAACAACAACGAAAAGAAGTATAACTGTGGAAAAATATAAATTTCTTTTTGGAACCATTGTAATCATGTTATTTAGTTGTCTTGCCTACAGCGAATATCAATCATCGGTTCCTCCTCCCTATACTTACAGGGTTAAAAAAGTAGTCATTGACGCAGGTCACGGTGGAAAAGATCCTGGCTGTCATGGTGGATCTTCAAAAGAGAAGGTCATTACACTTGATTTGGCACTGAAAGTAGGTGAATACATTGAAAGCAAAATGTCTGATGTGGAGGTGGTATATACAAGAACAACAGACAAATTTGTAGCATTAGATGAAAGAGCCAAAATTGCCAATAGAAGCAATGCTGATTTGTTCATTTCAATTCATTGCAACTCTGTACCATCTGCCTCTTCTGCTCATGGGACAGAAACTTACGTTATGGGGTTGAATACATCAAAGCACAACTTAGAAGTGGCAAAACGTGAAAATTCAGTTATCTTAATGGAGGATGACTATTTGACAAGCTATGATGGCTTTGATCCAAATTCGCCTGAGTCTCATATTATATTTTCACTTTATCAAAATGCTTATCTGGAACAAAGTATTCAGTATGCAAATTTAGTAGAAAAACAATTTAAAGAAAAAGCTAAGAGAAACAGTCGTGGTGTTAAACAGGCTGGTTTTGTAGTTTTGTATAAAACAGGAATGCCAAGTGTTTTAATTGAAGCTGGATTTCTATCAAATAGCAAAGAAGAGAAGTATTTGTTGTCGGATGATGGTCAATCGTATATAGCTTCTGCGATATACAGAGCGTTTAAGGAATACAAAGAAGAAGTAGAAGGGAAGTCTTTTGCAGCAGAAAATACTTCGAACTATATTGGACCAAAAGAAGATAATACAGAAAAAAGTGAACCTGTAAAGGAAAAAACTTACAAAGATAAAGTCAGAGAGATTGTTTCAGGAGAAGGTATTGTTTACAGAATTGAATTGTATAACTCCGATGACAATTTTGATCAAAGCAACGCGGATTATGACCAAGTAGAGGCTATTGAAATTGAAAGTGATAATTATGGATTGAAAAGCTATCTGATCAGTGAAGAATTTTATGGGAAAGATGCTGCTGAAAAAAAGTTAAAGACCCTAAAAAGTTCTGGTTTTAAATATGCTAAGATTATTCATTATAAGGACAATGAACGATTGGATAATTAGTCATTTATAGATTATTACAATGAGTCGAGCTGCAATAAAAGTTGGGATTACTGGTGGAATAGGGAGTGGAAAGTCTATCGTTTGTAAGGTTTTTAATACTTTGGGAATTCCTATTTATAATGCAGATTACCGTGCAAAATATTTGATGCATAATAACCAGGAGCTCAAAAATAAAATCATAAGTTTATTTGGTGAAAAAGCTTATTTGGATGGTAAATTAAACAGGAAATACATAGCGAAAATTGTATTTGCCGATAAAGAAAGACTGGAAGCGTTAAACTCGGTAGTACACCCTGCGGTAGCCCTTGATACGGAGGAATGGTATCAGAGAAACAAGAAAAAAAAGTATGTTCTCAAAGAAGCGGCATTGATATTTGAAACGAATGGACAAAATGCATTGGACAAAGTGATCACTATTGCTGCACCGACGGAGCTGAGAATGCATCGGGTTATGAAGCGAGATAATGCGACGGAGGAAGAGGTAATGAAGAGAATGAACAGTCAAATACCTCAAGAAGAAAAAATAAAATTATCGGATTATGTAATATTCAACGATGGAATAAATCCCGTTTTGCCCCAAATATGGAAGTTTCACATGCAAATGGGATGACGATCTCAACAAACCCGTAACGGCAACCCTTGCGGTTGCCACCAAAAAACTGATGACAACCGCAAGGGTTGTCCCTAAAAAAATGGAATCAAGAGTAACAATAATAGGATTAGGCGTCTCTGACTTAAAAGTTTCAACCAAATTTTACGAAGAAAAATTCGGTTGGACAAAGACGGATGACAGTAATGAAAACATATCATTCTTCAATTTAAACGGTATTTTATTATCGTTGTACCCTCGTGAAAAGTTGGCAGAAGATGCCACAGTTGATCACGAAGGAAGCGGATTTAAAGGTTTTACGCTAGCTTACAACACGCGCTCCAAACAAGAAGTAAATGATTTGATTGAAGAATTGAGCGGAAAAGGTGTGAAAATTGTAAAAGAACCGCAAGAAGTGTTTTGGGGAGGATACAGTAGTTACATTGCTGACCCTGATCAAAATTTATGGGAAATAGTTTACAATCCGTATCTTCAAATTGATGAATCGGGAAATGTTTGATAGACAACAGAAAGTATTTATAATTTTAAGCAAAAAAAAGTTGAATTGATTCGAGTCGCTGTTATATTAATTATGGGATTGGTGAGTTTGCTATCTTTCCGTTTTACAGAAGACGGGCAAAACGTAATAGAAGTAAATACGGCTGCTGATTTGGGGCAAAAGCTTTTCTTTGATAAAATATTATCTGAAAATTATACTATGTCTTGTGCAAGTTGTCACAAACCAGAATTTGGCTTTGCGGATAATGTAGCTTTTTCTTTAGGTGTAAATGGAGAGCGAACCAAAAGAAATGTTCCTTCTGTTATGAATGTTTTGGCGAGACCGCATTTTTTCTACAATGGTCAATTTTCCAGTTTGGAAGCGCAAGCTAAATCCCCAATAGAAAATAAAACAGAGCTTAATCTAGATTTTGCAGTTGCTGTTCAAAGGATACAACAAAATGCAGCATACGATTCTTTGTTTAATAAAATATATTCAACCAATCCCGATTCTGCAAATATTGTACATGCAATTGCAGAGTTTCAAAGGAGTTTGGAAAGTGATGGCTCAGCCCCACACGACCGATGGATGCAGGGAAAAGACAATCAGGCTTTAAGTGAATCTCAAATTAGAGGACGCACTTTATTTTTAGAATCTGCTAAATGTTTTGATTGTCATTTTGGACCAGATTTTACTGGAGATGAATTCAGGAACATCGGGCTTTATGATGGAGAAAAATTGAAAGATACAGGAAGGTTTGAGATAACTAAAGACTCCAGCGATTTGGGAAAATTCAAAGTGCCAGGATTACGCAATGTTGGACTGACAGCTCCTTATATGCATAACGGACAATTTGAAACACTGGAAGAAGTGATTGATTATTATGACAATCCTTATGATTTTGTCGAAAATCCAATCAATATGGATTCTTTAATGATAGAGCCCTTAAATTTGTCAGAGCAAGATAAAACGGACTTGGTCAATTTTATGCATGCTCTTACTGATGAATATATTCCAGTGAGAGATGCAAAGTAGAAGTACTCACTCACTTATAGTCAATTCCTCCGTCGAAAATATTAGAAAGACACAATAAATGCAAGCTGCGCAACAAAAGTGCCACAATGAATGACCTTGTATCAAACTCTCTTGATAACAAACATGGTGATCGGTAAAAAATGAGAAAATACCGAAAAATGAAAACAGTACCGATATTGTCAAATACCTTTTGCTGAAATTAAAATTTGTTTTGTACGAAGCAATTAAAAATGAAACTAGAATTGCGGAGAAAACGATAATTACAGGCAACGCCTCATCCTTGAACAAATAATCAAATACCAATGTACTGCCAACCACAATAGAAATAAATGCAATCTTTTCTGTATTGGTCAACAGCAAACGATTGGGTGTTTTTAGCTTTAGATAAAACTTGGTCAATTGAAAATATAAAACATAAAAAGCAACTGAATAGACCCCAAACATATCGCAATATGCAGCAATGACCAATACCGAAGAATGGTAAAAAGTGCTTCCTAAGAACAAGCCCAACACCAACAGTCCCATAAATTTGGAGAGGATGGGATTTTCAGTGATCAGATTTTTCGACTTTGATTGTAGCGGATTCCACAACAAAATCATTAATCCGAAAAATAGAAAAAACACATTTGAAAAAGTACTGTTCGGCTGTTTAAACAATCCTTTTTCATAAAGAAATTCACAGACTAGAGTAGGGTTTACTGGGTAGTTTTGCCAACTAAACCAATAGCCTGAATTTTGATAATAATAAAGTAAATAGAAAAAGAAAAACGCGAAGAGCAGAGAGCAGCCTAACGAAATTAAACAACGAGCATACTGAGAATAGGAATTATCCACTTGATAATAAAAAACGAGCTTTAAATTGTTTCTGCAAAAATATTTTCAAAAAACCTTTTAGATGAAATGATGTCCAATAATTTAGTGGCGTTGAAGTACGAAGGCAAAGTTTTGTGAACATAAATACAGGTCCCCGATTTAATATCATCAATCACACCACCGACTTCCTCATTTTTCAGAGCCAAACAACCCCAGCTTCGCCCGAGACGCTTGTTTTCCCTTAAAAATTGATCGCTCACATAATCCGCTCCGTGTACAACGATGGCCCTTTCACGCGCCTTACAATTTATGGACTTCTCTAAACCATCCAGTCTTAAAGAATACCCATATTTGCCATCATATGTTTCAGCCGTTTTGTAAAATCCTAAGCTGCTTTGATGAGATTTAGGCGTATTTGAGAATGACGTCGCATACTTATCACCCGATTTTTGACCATGAGCAACCAATAACTTCTTCACCAATTTTTGCTTTTTCAAGTCAATGACAAACATTCTTTCTTCAGTAGAAGGCAAATCAAAATCAACTATTGAAATAAGACGTTCATTGTGCACCTCGCTTTTCCTAATCAGATTGAACATTCCAACCAACCCATTTTTGAAAGCACTAAAAGATAAATTGTGCGATTCCAATTCTGAGTTTTTATAGATACTTTCGATGTATTGGTCAAAAGCAGAAGCTATGGGTTTTTGAATATCTGGAGAAATACAAACAGTACTTGAGGAAACTTCCGCCAGAATTTCATCTATATTTTTATCAAGATTAAAGTCGAAGATATTGGATACTTTCAACTCCTCTTCATTTTCTTTCTTCTCAGAAGATAGAGAAAAAAGTACTAATGAAATTAGTGCGATTACGAATATTTGAAACGATTTTTTACCTGGCATCTTTGAAATTACTCATAGAAAACGCACAAAGATAGAAAATGTTGAGTAGATCTCTAATTTCAAATGTTAAAAAATCATTAAAGGGAACTTTATCTACAAAACGATTACTGTTATATGTAAATATAGGATATTCAAATATTTGTAATGAATCTTATTTCAGAGTTTTTGAATAAAGTACACAGTGAAGTGATGACTTCCAAAAACTTTACCAAAAAATACACATGATTGGAATAATCAAAATATTGTAAGGAGGTTTATGAAAATAATTGGACTGAAGTGATGACTTACAAAAATCAAGCCGAAAAAATTGACCAAACAGACTTCGTCCATAAAACCACTATTTAAATTAAAATTTAGTTGAAATCAAATAAGTTTGACATCAAGGGCAATCAATCCTTTGGGGCCCGTACCAATCTCGAATTTGACCTTGTCATTGTCTCTAATTTCGTCTTTAAGGTTGGCAACATGCACGAAAATGCTTTCTTTAGTTTCGTTATCTGTAATGAAACCGTAGCCTTTTTCAGTATTGAAAAATTTAACTGTACCTTCTCTAATAGGATCTAAAGGTTCAGCTTCTTCTTTTTTAGGAACACTAACTTGAATGTCCTCAGCTTTGATTTTCGATTTTTTATTTGGATCAGGTGGAGTGTCTGTGAAGTTTCCATTTTCATCAACATAAACAAATGCTACTTCTTTCTTGCCTTCGAGTTTGCGCTGTTGTTTTCTTTCCGCTTTTTCTAAGTTTTTCTTTCTTCTTTTCTTTTCTCTGTCTTTTTTATTAAAACTGTCTGCCATATGTATTTTAAAATTTTATTTATAAATTTTTT
>JAHDGP010000168.1:4497-9031 GCA_020627525.1 Bacteroidota bacterium | reverse complement strand
GCGATACAGATGACACCGATGGCACGGTTCAATAGTAACCAGTATTAACTAATTAAAAAATGCCGATTGACTATTCAGTTAGTCGGCATTTTTTCTAAAAAAAATCATATGTCTAATGATATAGGACATCCAATAAATCCAGACAAGTTAATCGACGGCAAATTTATTTGTTTGGTTAAGTGTCTTTGTGCTTGTTACAAAGGAAAGTTGATTGACTACACAAATGTAATCGTATTAGAGTATAATCCAGACAACGAAACAGCTCCATTATCAATAGCGCAACACTTAGCTATTGATGGTAACGGTCAAGATATTTCAAAAGAAGAATCATTCATCCCTAAAAAAGAAGTGTTTGGCTGTGAGTGTCCAGAGTGTGAGCCTTTTGTGGATAAATTATTACGATTCTGTATTACTGAATTTGATTACCTAGACACAATACAGCAATTTGTTTCAGAGGGAATATTTCCAATGCGTTGGTCTATCGCTGGGGAAACAATACAGATTGATTTTGGTGATTCTTGGACTGATGTTTCTGACATTGAAAACGAAATAGCAACACAACTTTCTACTATTGAAGGTTTGACGGTTACGGCTGGTGCAAATGGATTTGAGTTTTGCTTAGAAAAGTCTTTGCCTAGTCCATTTGTTATAAGATACCAGAACAGCGGAGGGAAAGATGATACTATTATCATAGCTAATGATGGAACAAATGCTCAATTTTCTTGGGGAATAACTGGAACTAATCAAGGCATCGCAACAAATAAGTTTTTCAATTGCGGGAATAGTTCACAAATACCTGTCAATGCAGATGTTCCATTGTCTGAACTACAATAATGAGCAAACCAAGACCAGATTTGATCAATGATGCACAAAGGATATTTGAATACATTTATTCTTTGTGCAAATCGAATCCAGAAATAAAAAAGGTTTTTTTAATTGGCAGTAGGTCTAAAAAAGATTGGAGCGAATTGAAAGAAAAGGATTGGGATTTTGCATTTGTAACTTCAAAGCCTTGTAATTTTTCTGCAAAAGGAAGGAATGAAGGATACCACATTGATATAATTTGTGCAACAAAAGAACATCGAATAAGACATAAATCAAAAATTGAAATATACCCGAAATTATGCGTCCATCAAAATACGATAGATACCTACTTAAGAAAATTTGCGAACTCGAAAAGTTAAAAGCTGGCAAATGCGAAACAAAAAATATAGCTGCAAATAGTTCGCAATCATTTGAAGCTACTGCTCAAAATTTCAATTCTGCTTTTGCCGATGTTTCGAGTGGATCGCAAGAAATAATTCCAATAGGAGTTATTGACCCGACAAATATATCTACCACAGAAGCGAACTTGATAAACGGCAATTACACTACAGATTTGACTTACCATAATTCAAGTGTAGGAAGTACGAACAAAGAACTACCAGCTATTGACTTGGGTTCTAATGTTGATGTTTCGGAAATATACATTCATTGGTATACTGCAACATTTATAGCTACAACTTTTAGAATTGAATATTCTACAGATGGTATAAACTTTTCTAGTACTGGGATTTTTACAGGCACATGGACAGGAAGTAGTGCAACGCCACAAGTCGTAAATATAGGAATCGTAAATGCTAGATATTTTCGCATATTCTCAATAACTGGACTCAATGCAAACTGGACAGTAGTTAGAGAGATGAGGGCTTTTGGATTGCCTTCTTCTAGTGATTTAGTTTCAATATTCAATGTCGATGGATTGACAATGAAAGATAATGGCACTAATGTCGTTATTTGCAATGATACCGATAACGATATCGAGGTAAAAGTTTGCTATGGATGTGTTGTTAATGAAATTGAAGTTCCAGTAGATCGTATTAAGGCATTGATACTTTTAGATGCAAATGGAGATGTGATTTCAATAGAAGGTGCTAGTTCTTCTGTAGTTGGTACTGGCAGAAGGTTAATAACATTAGATCAAGACTGCCCAGACGATAAGTATCATATTTTTGTACAAAACTACGAACCATTCTCAACTAGAGACGATATAGAGGAAACTGTAGATAGGGCTACTGTTACTCCAAGTTCATTTGAGGTGTATATGGGAGAACAAGACAACGGAGGAAGTGCGGGAGTTTTAAGAGATCGAATTATTTCAATAATGGTAGTAGACATAAAAAGATAATTCTATGAAAAACTTAAAAGATATTCTAAAAGCAAAATCAGATACAGACTTAGTTAACATGCTAGGCGACCTGATGAATGAAAAAGATATTGCTGAATTGATGCTTATTGAAAACTTTGCAAGCAAGAAAGTTCAAATTTTCGTATATTTGGACAATATAGAAGATTAGAAAAAAGCACAAACAAATAGGCATTCAAAATTTCCCCTAATTATGGATGTAATTATTAACAATAGAAATGTAAATTCACCGATGTTTGAACAATTACCAACGTGGGCGGTTGTCGTATTAGGTTCTATGTTCTTAGGATCATTAGGAATAATAAAGCAGTTCTTTACAGCAAGTTTTAATTCTTTTGTAACTAAGGTAGAATCAAAGGATGATGAAATAATATCTAAGCTTGGAGAGCTTTCTAACAATGTTAGTAAAATGAACTTGCAACTTACTGAACAAAAAATGATTTCTTCAAACAACGGAGCGAGATTAACAGAATTAAGTAATAATTACCAGCATTTACAAAGAATGCATAACGAACAGTCCACAAAAATAGCTACTCTTTTAGAGTGGAAGAAAAATCAAGAATCAAAATAAAATCCTATGATAGGTACAACAATTATTTTTTTTAAAACATTTTTAGCAGCCCTAATAGGATTAGGGCTTTATTTTGTTTGGAAAGCAAAGGATTATTTAGGAAACCGATTTGATAAAAATAAATGGGTAGAAGAAAATTTGCATCGACTTTATTATTCAATCGTGTTTTTGTTTTTCCTTTTAGTTGCGTTTGCAATATCCCCAGAGGTTGCAACTGTTCTTGAGAAAATACTTGGAGTTGACATTCCTTCAAATGAAACACTTTCAAATGCCAGCCCAGTTTTAATTGGTTTTGCAGTTGGAGCAGTAGTTTATGGAGTAAACAAAACAGTAAGATTACGAAAAGAACGAAATGGATAGCAAAGAAAAAAAATATCATCCTACTAGAAAGCCCAAATCTATTAGCTGGGGTAATGTTAAGTCGCAAAACAACATGAACGACCTTGACAACACCTATAATCATATTTCAGCAGACGGAACAAAAAAAGAAAAGCTGAAAGGTAAAAACGGAGACTATACGGTTCTTTTTCGAGGAAAGCACAATAAAGCACCTCAATACGACATAGAACTTGGCAGGCGTTCGATTTCACATAAAAGAATAGCTGAACAAATTGCAAGGTTAGTTTGTGGGTCTGGAATTGAAAATATAATTGAAAACCCAGCAAATGAAGATGGTTCTTTGTCGCAAGAACAAATAAACGAAATAGAAAAAGCAAACGAACTGCTTGATCTTGGTTTAGCAAATTCGCTAAAAGATTTAGCCAACGGAATAACTTATCACGGACTAGGATTTGTTATAGCTACACAAGTAAATAGACCAGTAATAGGTGTTAATTCCGATAGCTTATACAATGAAGTGAAAGCTTTTTCCAGCCAACCTTCTGAACGTGGTCGATTCTCTCAAAGAACAATGAATGATGAAGCTAGGGAAATAATGCCGTTCCACTATTACCATGATGACTGGGGCTTCACAGGAGATTGCAAAAAAGACGAAAAGGCAACGATACCAAACATCATAAGTATAGATGACTACATCATTGAAAGCCTAGAAGGTGAAAGGCCAAAAGATGCCTATGCTGTAAGAACCCCACAACATAAAGATGCAAAAGCTGGCAGTTACGTATCTTTTGAAATATCAGACAATAGAGGAATATTTGACGGTGCTTATCCTATACCAGAGTGGAAAGCTAACAGTTCTATAAATAATATTCAATCTGAATTTGAAAGCAGTTGTATTGCTTTGGATTTTTTGCGAAACGGATTGCACGTAACAGCAATCGTAAATGTGTATCATTGTGTCCTTAAAACTACAACAGTAAATGTTGAAGAAACGGAAACCGATAACGAGGACTGGGCAGAAGAGCTGGAGACGGTAAAAGCTTTAAAAGCTTCTCATAATAGCGGTAGAATTGTTGTAAATCCATTACTTACAACAGACCATGAAAAAGATGGAAAAGTAGAGATAGAAAGCATTGATATTACTTTTCCAGCAGATACCTATAAAACACTAGACGAAAAAAGCGTTTTTGGCATTCTAACAGCATGGGGTGTTACTCCAGATTTGTTTGGTATCAATAGTCGTGAATCTTCAAATCTTCGTTCACAGGAAGGTTTTATAAGAATGGCTATACTGATGTTAAATGAGAAAATACAAATCAAGCAAGATATTATAACCAATGGATTGAAAAAGATTTATAAGTTTTATGGGGTTAAACAAGTAAATCCAAGGATAAAGAAAGCAGATAGTTCTTTGTTTCTTACGTCAATAGCCGATATAG
>JAHDGP010000168.1:0-4487 GCA_020627525.1 Bacteroidota bacterium | reverse complement strand
AAGGAATAAAATGACTATAAACGAATACAGGCAAAAGATACTTTCTTTACCAGCTTTAAACGATGAAGAAATAGCGAATCTTATTGAAGAGGTGAAGCAAACAAGAACATCAAGTACAAACACAACATAAAAATATGAGTTGCCAAAAGTGCATATGCAAATGTCAAATACTTTCTATTTCATGTCTTGAAAAAGCAGACGGCAGAATAAAAGGAATGTGCCTTTCAGATCATCCAGAACTGATCGAAATGGTGGATAGTTTAATCTTGATTGGTACAACAGAAAAAGGTGGAATACTTGGGCAAAAATGTTACAACGAGCTTTGCAATGAAATAAATAAAGCAGAAGAGTTAGCTCAACAATGGAATGAAGCAAACCCATCTACTGATGCACCACAAGGGAGTAGAGACTTTTATTTGCCAGAAAAATGGAAAGCATTTTTGAATAACCCACATTTTAGAAATATGTACGCTGCTTACATAGTGTACTATTATTATATTTCTGGGAATGCTTCATCTGTAACAAAAAAAGATGGTGATATAAATGTTTCGAGATCGTCGGGAACAAATAACGGTTTTGGTGGAAAACACATTGATTATGCAGAATCAGCGAGACGTGCAAAGCTTCAATTAAGTATAGCTAAGCAATTTCAAGATGTATTTATGAATACTTTTTGGAAGTCTGGGCAATACACCTATGATTGCAGAACCTTACCATGCGGTTGTCATGATAGTTGTGGATGCAAAAAAGATGATTGTTCAAAAAACAAACTCCCTAATAAAATTAAAAAACGAAAATCAGTTGCTTTGTAATTTTATTGTTTGTAGTTTTGAACTTTATTAACTCATAAATTACAATTACATGAAATTATTAAAAAGCTTTTCTTTTTTACTCCTATTATTAATTAGCATTATTTCTTGCTCAAAAGAACCAATTGAACAATTGCAAATCCAACACAATCAAGAAATGCAATCAATTGCAAATCATTCTGAAATCTGTGATCGTTCTGACCTCACTGTTTTAGATTTTCCTAGTTTTTGTATTCCTTTTCGATTGATCGGTTATATTGACTGGACATGGACAGGTGCATATGGAAAAATTGCAACGATTGAAAAAGATGATTGTTCTGGAGATTTTGAAGTAAAAGTAAGAACGTTTAATGAAAATCAAGTAGGTGTTTTTGAAAGCAATTTAACGGCACCAGCTTTATTGGGAATGAAATACGTTTCTGGAAATCCTTCATCAAGTTTTCTTAATTACCAAATAGGAAATAATCCAGCATCAAATAAATTGATTTACCAAAACGGGCTATCTACTTTATTTAGAAGTAATGAAATCAATCTTTTGAATGATGAATCTTACGAACTTCAAGGCTACGAAACAATTAAGCTAAGATGTGAAAATTTGCCTTCTGGTGCTACTATCCATATTGAACAGATGGATTTGCAAGAACAGGAAATAAACGCATCAGGAACGACCAATTTTAGTATGCATAATATGGAATGTTTTTTTGTATGGGTAACTGGAACGGATGAAAATGTACAATTCAAAATAAAGAACCCAAACATGGAAGGCTCATTTTGGAAAGAATTTGTACTAACGAAAAATAAAATTTTAGGTGTTAATGTAGATGACTTGAAACACAAGTATTCAATATGCCGATATTAAAGAAAATCGCATAGTTTATCCTCCAAAAAGTACTGCATTAATTTGTAGTGCTTTTTTTTATACCCTAAATTAGGTATTTTTACCTCAATACTTGATACTTTGGCAAAGTATTTGTATGTTTACATTCGTAAGCAGTTAACAACTAATTAGTAACATCTAAATCTAAGAAAATGAAAAAAAATATCTACTTGCAGAAAGTCTGCATCCTTGCCAAAAACATTTGGATTAATGCGGTAAAGACTAATACTCCTATTACTTGGTCGGAGTGCATGAAAAACGCTCACAGGGAAGTAAAAAACAATCCAGAATCAAAAGTACTAGTCTTTACAAAAAAGAAAACAGGCGAATTAACAAAGCGTGTTGTACTTGCTTTAGGTGAACGCAAACCAGAACTAAAGCTTTGGAAAGACCTTGGAAAAACATTCCACAAAATAAATGACATTATCTCATGTTGGAATAACCAAATTGAGGTATTAAGATAATAGTGATTTCTACTATGGTAGCATCCTTGCTGTTGCGGTCGGGGTGCTGCTTTTTAAAACTTTATTTTTTTAATTTAAACCTTATATACGATGGCTAAAAAAGCTGAATTAGTAGACCAAAACAATTTCCTACCTGAAGGGTATAAAAGACCTTTAGAGCAAAAAAAAGAACAATTCTTAAAGTTTGAAGTAGGCGATAATGTGATCAGATTCTTAATGCCCCCTGTTCTTGGTTTTGTTGTTTTTACATCTGAAAATAAGCCTGTAAGAAAAGCTTTTGAGGATGGCGAATTTACCGTAGAAGAAATGGAAGATATTGGTGCAAAAAAAGAAGATGGTGAATTTATTCCTTCAAAGCATTTTTGGGCTGCTCCTGTTTGGTCGTTCAAGCACGAACTACCTAAGATTATGGAAATTACCCAAAGCTCAATCCAAAAAGAAATCCAAAGATTAAATAAGGATGAGGATTGGGGTAATCCAATGGAATACAATATAAATATCAACAAGGTAGGTACTACAAAAAACGATACGGAATATTCCGTAACTCCTAAGCCTAGAAAAGAACTCACAGACAAGGTAAAAGAGTTTTTATCTACTGTAATGACAGAATGTAAACCAGAAAGAATACTGTCTGGTGACTACCCATTTGAAACTTACAACTTTGACAATAATGAAGGATAGTTTTTTTGGGCAATCGGACGTAACGCAAGCGGTTGAAAATAACGCAAAACTGGAAGCAATAGCTGCTTCTGGTTTTGTTGAACCGCTGATACAAGCAATCAAATGGCATCTAAACAGATTTGGGAAAATCACATCTTCCAATTTCTCAAAGGTAAAATTCTTAGAAGTAAAATCTAAGAAGCAAACCAAGCAATCCATATTAAAATGGATACAGGCAAAAGATGAAGAACGAGGAACGAATCACTATTTGGAGCTACAAAACTTGGCTGAATCAATAGCGCAGTACAAAGCAGAAAATGACCATAAAAAGGCTATGGATGCTTGGCAGATTAAAACAAATAAGGCTTTAGCAAAGTTTGAGGAAAAGAAAGAAAAGTACGCAGATGATATTGAAGACCGTAGAATAAAAGCTAATGATTCTATATCCAAAAACAAAAAATCCTACGCCATTAAGATCAATAAAGCTGTTGAAAAAGGAGAAACCGAAAAAGAGGACAATCTAAGAATCGAGCTTGAATCTAAATGCAAAGCAATTGAAAAAAAGTTAACACTATTTGCGGAAAAGAACAAGCCAGTATACGTAGAAATACCGAAACCAGAATTTAAGAAAATCGAAGGTGACGTATACAAATTAACCAAAGCACAAATTGAAGATACATACAGAAAAATAGAAGGCGATTATATCCTGACAGGAACGGCATTATCTTATTTGTCAAAACTTCTTTGGGAATGCGATTTAGACAAAAAGAAGTTCATTAACGATTGCTTAGAATTAGGCTACATAAGAGATGATGTAAGCATAAAATCAAGTAGCTTAACTTATGGATTGAAATACGAACCGTTAGCACTAGAAGCCTACAATGAGCAATTAAAAGTAAAAGCTACTCCATGCAAAACGGTTTTGTTTGATGGGTATTTTGGAGACACAGCAGATTTTTCTTACCACGAAGATGGAAAGTTAATCGTAGGCGAAATAAAGAATCCTAAGAACGGGGCGAACCATTATAAAGGATTAGTTACAGCGGTTGCAGATGGGCGATATGACGATCAAAATTTAGGTCATTTGTTGGGCAATAAGGATGCTGTAAGATGTGATTTTTTCACTTACGATCATAGGGTAAGAAAAAACAAAACAAGCCTATTTCACATATTCCGTGAAGATGTTACAGAAGAATTGGCAGACCTAGAAATTCGGTTAAATAGATTTGTCAATATCTACATTCAAGAGTTAGATAGATTAGGTCTTGAAGTTCCAAGACAATCATACGAAGAAATAATGGCATCGTAGCCATAAAGATAGTTTTAGATGTTAGCTTACATTGGAAGGTTGCAACGGTTCGATTCCGTTGCAACTTCTTTTAAAACCTTAATCAGATGAACAGAAAAGATTTAGAAAAGAATATGCAAATTGTACTTGGAAATCATGCTAGTACTTTATTTTTCTACCTCAAAAGGATAGCAATAATTATAGGTACTGATAATTTAACCTTGCTGACAAAAAAGAACTACAAGCCAGTTGTAGATTTAACCAAAATAAACTGTGAATACAATTTTAAAAATACGATATTAAAAAATAGAGACATTCTAGCAAATCAAATTTTAGAACAGATAAAATGCAAAAATAAATCAATTCGATTTGCTCAACGTGTTTAGTTT
>JAHDGP010000167.1 GCA_020627525.1 Bacteroidota bacterium | reverse complement strand
AAAACCAAACAGGTTCTAGAAAACCATGTTATTTTCTGTTATCATTTTTCTAAGATTAATAAGTGCGTATCTCATACGACCCAAAGCAGTATTGATGCTAACATCCGTCATCTGAGCTATCTCTTTAAAGCTCATATCTGCATAATGCCTTAAGATTACAACTTCACGTTGCTCGGTAGGCAGCTCATCAATCAGTTTTCTGATTTTTGTTTTGATCTGTTTTTTGATCATTGTATCCTCTCCATTATCTGAATGATACTCAATTAAACTGAAAATATCATATTCATCGCTAGTAGCTACGGTTGGAGTACGACGATTTTTACGATAATGATCAATACAAAGATTGTGAGCGATACGCATTGCCCACGGCAAAAACTTTCCATCTTCGTAGTACTTACCTCTTTTAAGAGATTCAATTATTTTTACAAATGTATCTTGGAAAATATCTTCAGCCTGAACTTCGTTCTTAACGAAAAGTAAAATAGAGGTAAAGATTTTAGATTTGTGTCTTCTTAACAATTCAGCCAAAGCAAATTCATCGCTTGACGTAATATAGCTTTTTACAAGCTCTTTGTCGCTTAATAATTGCATACGCATATTAAATAATATTTAATCCGTTAATAATTAGCGTAACATTTATTCTATAGCGATCAATTTTAGTTTAAGAAAATATTTTTGGAGAAATCTAACAGCAATATGACTGTAGTAGATGTCTATTGATACGTAAAACTAAACCAATCGTTCCTAATTTTCAAGTTTATTTGTCAATTTATTAAAATTTAACTTGTTTTAGGATTTTGATTTATCAATAACATACTTGAAAGTGATAAGGGACAGTTCCTAAATAACTCAGCGTTGGCTGCCGATCCACATTTGCTAAAATAACAAGGTGAAAACCCGCTTGTCTAAAGGGGAGACAAGCCTTGCAAATTTTGTTCAAAAGATTTATTTTGCGAACGTATTAAATTTAGCCGATACTGTTATTTTAGCAAGGTGTAGTACATATTTCATTGAACAAGTAAGAAATGGTAATATAATTTGAGTTAATATTGGTAATAATATAATACAACGCACGTCATAGAATTATCCTCCATATCTCATTCATTTACAAATTATTGTAAGATATTTTAGATGGATCTTGAATTTTGAATTGTAATTCATCATTTTTGCTGAATAAACACTAATTGATACAAAAAATGAATCAACCCATTGTTAATAAAATAGCAAGTAGCAAATTGAAAACCATTGACTTGGCAAAGTTTTTGCCAAAAGAATCAATGGTTGAGTTTGATATTAAAGACTATCTATTCAAAGGTTTAATACTGAGAGAAAAAGATTTTCGTACAGCAGTCGCTGAACATGATTGGTCAAAATATTCAAATAAAAATGTAGCAATTTTTTGTTCAGTGGATGCCATTATTCCTCAATGGGCCTATATGCTTATAGGTTGTCAATTACAAGATCATGCAAACTATTATGCTTTTGGAAACATCAATCAAGTGAGAGAGAAATTACTGTTGCAAAATTTAAAGGCGATTGATTTGGAAGAATATTCAGACCAAAAAGTAATAGTAAAGGGGTGTGGAAACGATTTAGTGACTGCAGCTGCTTATACAGAAATTACTCGCTTATTAAAACCAGTAGTAAACAGCTTAATGTTTGGAGAGGCTTGCTCAACAGTACCTATTTTTAAAATGAAAAAACAATAATATAACAATACACAATAATTATGAAATCTATACTCGCATCGGTTATTACCACAATATTTTTATTTGTGTCTGTACTTTTTTTGACTGGTACCACACCTGAGAAAAAGGCAGATTCTGAAGAACAAAACAAAAACGAAACTACAGAGATTGAATCGTCTGAGACTTCAACAAATTCTGTAAATGCAACAAGTACCAATCAAAATATAACTTTGGTTCCATTACCAGATTATATGACATTGGGTGGGGAAGAGGTGCCTTTGCATCAATGGGATGTTAAAGAGCGTTTAGATAGAGAAATATTAGTAAACACCTATTGGCATTCGAATACAATAAGACTTTTAAAATTAGCAAATCGTTATTTCCCATTGATTGAACCAATTCTGGCAAAACATGACATCCCTGATGATATGAAATACATCGCTTTGATTGAAAGCGGCTTAGACGTTTCTGCTAGGTCTCCTGCTGGCGCAAGTGGACCTTGGCAGTTTATGAAGTCCGCTGGAAAACAGTTCAATTTGGAAATCACAGACACAGAAGTAGATGAACGCTACAATTGGGAAAAATCAACAGAGGCTGCTTGTAAATATTTGAAAAGTGAATACAAATCTTTTAAAAGTTGGACATTGGCTGCCGCTGCATACAATGCAGGTCATGGAAGAGTTAGGAAAACAATGACGGCTCAAAAAGCAGATAACTATTATGACTTATATTTAAATACAGAAACTTCTAGGTATGTATTTAGAATCTTAGCATTGAAATTGATTCAATCCAATCCAGAAAAATATGGCTTCTATTTAAATGATTCTGATTATTACCATCCCATTGACACCAAAGAGTTGGAAGTAAGTAGCATTGATGATATTGCAAGCTTTGCTGTAAGAAATGGAACAACCTATAAAGAGTTTAAATTATTGAATGCCTGGTTGCGTTCAACAAAGCTTTCTAAAAGAAGTTCTGGTAAAAAATACACAGTTAAAGTACCTTACTAATTTTTCAGTATGTCAACGATTCGGATAGCCAACTCTGATGATTTTGAAGCAATAGCAGATTTTATTGCACCCATAAATGATATTGCGGCAATGCAATCATTGCATTGTGGTATTGGCAAAGATGAAATACTTTCGGAGTTGAAAGATTTTGAAAGCAGAAAAGAGTTGCTTCTTTTATTGATGTTCGATGAGAATGAGTTGATTGGTGTAATAGGCGGAGATACAGACAATCCATTGACAGAAATTTGGTTGTGGGGACCATTTATCCAAAAAGATAGAGATTGGCTTGATTGTGCTAATAAAATGTATGAGCATCTTATTACTAACTATCCTTCCATAAACAAGCTCACAGTATTTAACAATATTGAAAATAAACAATCCAGAAAATTTTATCAACAGCGTAATTTTGAAGAAAAGAATGAGTTCACCCATGAGTATAATTGTGAAATAAACAATTTTATAAAACTCGAAGGTGAGAATAAGTCAGACTTGTTTATTTACAATGTTGTATTAAATGAAGATAACAAAACAAGTAATTTAGATCAATACAAAACTGATTTTCATTTATTGCATAACTCTGCTTTTCCCAATCCATACTATACGACGGAAGAGGTTTTTGAGTATATTCAAAAAGTAAAGGTACACAAGCTCTGGATGCTTATTTATAAAGATAAGTTTGTTGGATACTTATTTGGCAGCGTCACACCCAATAATGATGGTTATGTCCATTTCTTAGCGATTAAAAAAGAAGAGCGGAAAAAAGGTTTTGCCAGTCAATTACTGTCTACAGCCTTAAAGTACTTTTTTGAAGAGCGAGAACTAAGCAATTGCTACTTAACGGTTTCTGATAAAAACAATGCTAGAAGGTTGTATGAAAAAACAGGTTTTAGCTTGAGATATACAGGAGTTGGTGCAAGAAAAAAAGCTTAGAATTGACTTTGCAATTCTAAGCTTTCATTTCTAAGTAATGTTGAAAAGATAAATTTTCAACATTACTTAATGTTTCTTTTCAAAGATTCTTTTTTTAAGATCTAGGGCGTGCTTCTTTAACGACAATTGTTCTACCGTCAAATTCTGTTTCATTGATGTTTTGAATGGCAGTACGAGCTTCGTCGTCGTTGTCCATTTCTACGAAACCGAAACCTTTAGATTTTCCTGTTTCATAATCAATAATGATTTTAACAGATGATACTGTACCATACTGTTCAAAGTGCGATTTTAGCTCAGACTCCGATGTTTTGAAATTAAGCTTTGCTACAAAAATGTTCATAAAATAATAAATTGAATAAAAAAAAATATACTTCCACCATAAAACAATTAACGTTCCAAAAGGCTTCAGTTTCTCAAATGTAAGCATTAAAACTTACATTTATAGATTTTAACTATTATAATATCTCTTTTTCCATTGAAATGTGATATTATTTGTGTACGACCAAGTAAAGAACCCTTTAGTTTAAAGGCTTGTTTCATAAGACGGACAACTAATTCAATGTAAAAATCACAATAAAAGTTCTATTTGCGAATTTTTATTTGCTGAATTTGATATAAAATTGCAATTTATTCTTTGACCATTACTGATTATTTAAATTTTTGGATAGATATATTTATATTGCGTGTGCCTATGATCAATTGATCTTCATTTATATATACATTAGGCACGGTACTAAAAGCAAAAAAAACAGAAATTAATGAATCATAAGGAATATAGTTGGGCAGATAAAGAGGGTAAAAACATATTCGCTCAAGGATGGGAGCCAAATTCTAAACCCAAAGGGGTTGTTTGCTTGGTACACGGAATGTTTGAGCATAGCGGAAGGTATCATCACGTTGGAAAATATTTTACCGATAAAAATATGGCAGTGCTTGCCGTTGATCTAAAAGGACACGGGAAAACGGAAGGGAAAAAAGGGCACATCGCCAATTACGATGTGTTATTGAATCAGCTAGATCAATTGTTAGAAAAAGCAAAAGGGCAATATCCAGATATTCCAAGCTTCCTTTATGGACATAGCATGGGAGGTGGATTGGTTACGCATTATCTTCTTCGCCGTTCGCCCAATATAATTGGGTGTATAGCAACAGGTCCTTGGTTTGAATTGGCATTTAAGCCTCCAAGCTTTAAACTTGCTTTGGGTAAAATGATGGTTAAGCTTTATCCAGCTTATACAGAAAAAAGTGTACTAGATGTAAGCGACCTTTCTCACGATCCAACGGTAGGCGAAAAATATCTAGCAGATCCTCTTGTTCACGACCAAATATCATCGGGATTCTTTTTTGGAGTTCACAATGGTGGGATTTGGGCAATGGAAAATATCAAACAATTAAAAAAACCTTTGTTGTTGTGTCATGGAGCATCGGACAAGGTTACTTCATGTTCAGCTACAGAGAAACTAGCTTCGCAAAGTGAGTTGATTACCTTTAAAAAGTGGAACAATCTCAGACATGAGATACACAACGAGCCACAACAAGTTGAGGTTCTGGATTATATTTACAACTGGATGAATGATTTGATGTAAAATTAAAGGATGTTATTAGATGAAAAGAGTTAGAATTGCTGATATAATTCCGCCAATCTTACACAAAGATGTAATGTCAGAATCGCTTTTTAAAAGTCAATTCCATATTTTGATTTATGAGTCTCACGACAATCGTGGAATGATTATTGGGATAGATGCATTTGAAGCAAAAACATTGGCATTGACGATATTAGATAAAGCCAATGAACGCAGAAAGGTTTATGATTTGTTTGAAAAATTTTTTTTAAATACTGGTTGGACGTTTGAAGGAGTTTACATTACTGGCAGCGTTACAGGAGGACCTTTAGAAACAAAAATCAGGCTCAGGAAAGGACAGGAAAAGCAAGAGCTCAGTTGTTTGCCCAGTGACGGATTTATTTTGGCAAACCAATGCAAAGCTCCCATCTATATCATTAATGAAATGTTGGATAAGTTTTCATTTGTTATTCCTGAAAAATTTAAAGATATCCCCCCTTTGGAAAGAGGTATAAATGAAATCTATTTGGAGGTGAAGAAACAAGCGGCAGCACTAGATAAAGAATTCCAACAAATGAGTATAAAAGCTTCAAAAAAATCAATTGAGGCATATGCGGAATCAAGTAAAGAAGTGATGAAATATGTTTTTGGATATTTAGTAAAATGAAATAAATAAATTTAAATATACACAATTGTAATTTTGAAGGCTGTTTTTAGTTTCATATGACCGCAATTGATTATTTTTGCAACCCAATTAAAAAAAGCGCCTTGACACTAATAAAATCAATATCTGGAATTCGTGGAACCATTGGAGGTTCAGTAGGAGAAAACCTTACACCATTAGACATTGTAAAATTTACTGCTGCTTTTGGCGGTTTGCTTCGCTCGCAATCCGACAAACGCAAAATTGTAATTGGCAGAGATGGAAGAGTCTCTGGAAAAATGTTGCAAAATTTAGTTGCAGGCACCTTGCAGGGTGTTGGTCTTGACGTTATTGATTTAGACCTGTCAACTACGCCAACTGTTGAAATGGCAGTAGTGATGGAAGAAGCTGTAGGAGGCATTATACTAACAGCTAGCCACAACCCTAAACAATGGAACGCTTTAAAATTACTGAATGAAAAAGGTGAATTTATTAGTGGCGAAATTGGCGAGGAAGTTGTAAAAAATGCTGAAGCAGAAGTATTTGCATTTGCAGATATTGATGAAATTGGAAGCTACACACTCAACACTGATTACTTAGATAAACACATCGCTGCAATATTAGAACTTCCATTGGTAAATGTGGAGGCAATTAAAGAAAAAAAATATAAAATTGCTGTTGATGGAATCAATTCGACAGGTGGAGTTGCTGTTCCTTTGTTGCTAAAAGCTTTAGGTGTCGATGAGATTTTTGAAATGAATTGCGAACCAAACGGTTTATTTGCTCATAATCCAGAACCCATAACTGAAAATTTATCAGGCATTTCTTCATTGGTTGTAAAAGAAGGTGCAGACCTCGGTTTGGTCGTTGATCCCGATGTAGATAGGTTGGCAATTGTTTGTGAGGATGGTGAAATGTTTGGCGAAGAATACACATTGGTAGCCGTTGCTGATTACGTTTTAAAGCACACAAAAGGACCAACGGTTTCAAATTTGTCTTCCTCAATTGCCTTAAAAGAAATTACTAAAAAAGCAGGTTGTGAATATGGTGTTTCTAAGGTTGGCGAAGTGAATGTTGTGGCGAAAATGAAAGAAATTGGTGCTGTTATTGGTGGTGAAGGAAACGGTGGAATCATATATCCAGAGCTACATTACGGAAGAGATGCCTTAGTTGGAATAGCCTTATTCTTGTCTCATTTGGCAACTTGTGGCAAATTTTGCTCATTGCTTCGTGCTACTTATCCAAAGTACATTATTTCAAAAAATAAAATACCGCTTAGCCCAGAAATAGATGTTGATCTTGTGCTCGAAAAAATTGCTGATAAATACCGAAAGCAAGAAATAAACAAAGAAGATGGTGTTAAACTGTTTTTTAGTGAAAATGAATGGGTGCATTTGAGAAAATCAAACACTGAACCAATCATCAGAATTTATTCGGAATCAACAAGCGAAGTAACGGCTGACAATCTGGCTCAAAAAATTATTACAGACATCGGAGACATTGTTCAGGGTCAAGATGTTTGAGCCACATTATTATAAGAATCCAATACATCTATAATAGATCTGTAAGCTTTGTCTTTGTAAGAATCCAAATCATCCAAGTTTACCCATTCTAACTGTTCTATATCCTCTTCCGTTTGGGGAACGAGTTCAGCATCTGCATCGGTAAACATTTCAAACCAATGAGATTCTTTTAGAATATGATTACCTTTCTTATCTCTATAAGTGTGGTAAGTAATATTTTTTTGATCATTATTGATGTGAATAGATTTTCCCAGCTTCAATCTTTTTACGCCTGTTTCTTCCATTACTTCACGCAATGCTGTTTCTTCAATTGTTTCTCCTTCCTCTTGATGTCCTTTTGGCAAATCCCAAAACCCTCTTCTAAACATCATTAAAATTTTTTTGGATGGATGAACAACTAAACCACCGGCTGCAATGTGAACTTTAAAACATGAAAAAGTCGCATCTTTTAATTTTTCTAAATCATCGCTCAATACACAAATAACACAATTTTTATTTTCACACTTTGTAATCAAACGAGCAATCATCTCTTTATTTTGAAAGGGCAATACTTCATAAGCATCATAGCTTTTACTGAGAACTTCTAGTTCGCTTTTGTCTGCTAGTATCAAAACAGATTTTTGTATGTAGATGTTAATCATGTGTTGTGTTTTATAGTCCAAAGATGCAGTAAAGAAATTGAAACACATGATAAAGTCAATAACTAAATTTTAACTAGTTGGTCGATTGGTTTTTACATATTTTGAAATTGTAAATTTTTAAGTGAGATGAAATAGTCGAAACAACTTCTAAATATAAAGTCAATCAAATACTAAAATGTTTTAACTTTGACCCAAATCAAACAAATTTCGCTCTAAGCAATATGGTTCTTGATGAAAAAGGTGTCTTTTATTATGGTCCAATAAAGAAATGGTTAGCCTTCGGCGCTCGGTTTTATTATCGTAAAATTAAACTGAATGGATTTCATGAAAATGTGCCAAGAGACAAAGCAGTTATATTTGCTCCTAATCATCAATGCACTTTATTAGATCCATTGGTTTTGGTTGTATTTGGTTATAGAGAACCCGCCTTTTTAGCCAGGGCTGATATTTTTCAAAATAAAACATCCCGCAAATTTCTAACAGGTTTGAGAATGCTACCCATCTATAGAAAGAAGGAAGCAAAAGACTTTGTAGAACGAAATAAATCGATTTTTGATAATTGTGCTTATTTGCTGGAACATCAAAAAAGCTTCACCATTTTTGTGGAGGGAAGTCATTTGGGCAAGCGGAGATTGCGTCCTTTAAAAAAAGGCTTTGCCCGCATCGCATTTCAAGCCGCAGAAAAACAAAATTTTGAAGAAGATATTTATGTTGTTCCAGTAGGAATAAACTTCGAAGACTATTTCAAGTTTCGCAAAAACCTACTCATCAATTACGGTAAACCAATAAATATAAAAGATTACAAAGACTTATATTTAAATGTAAAGCCCGAACCTGCACTTTTGAAAATAAAAAGTGATCTTACCAGTAGAATAAAAGACTTGATTATCGACATTGAAAGTGTTGATTATTACGATACCGTAGATTCTGTTCGAAATATTTCAAAGAAATCAGTTGGTGAAAAACTTCAATTAAAACCCAGTGATTCTTTGGAAGAATTTCAAATAGAAAAAAAAGACTGTTTTAGATGTAAAAAAGAATTACAGAC
>JAHDGP010000166.1:926-9069 GCA_020627525.1 Bacteroidota bacterium | reverse complement strand
CTACTTGATCTTGTCCCCAACCTCTGGCAATGAATAAGATGTCATTCATCCAATCTTCAAATTGTGGATTGTTGCATTCATCGAGTACTTTCGTGTGCTATTATTTTATCTAAATCTACTCCAATCTCTTCTCTGCTTTTTACTGGTACTCTTCCAATTGCCAATTGTGGGGTCTCCATTCTGTTTCTTATTCCAAAATAATTATCAGAAGCAGTAAAACCATAAGAAGGAATCAATGATACTTCTGCCAAACTTAAATCAAATCTTGATTTTTCATAACGCAGACCTTTACCTAAAATATTTAGGTATTCAGGAGTGTTTGACCAATTATCCATAGCAAAATCAACAAAGTTTTTGATGGCCAAAGGGTGTTGTTGGATTCCCTGCGCAAATTGATCATACAGTTCATTAATCCAAACCACAGAAACATCAAAACTTCCACCGGTTTCGCTTGATCTGTAGTTTTTATAATCTTGAACATAATCGGCTAAAAGCTCAGTAGGTCCAGGAATCAAAGCACTAGTTGTAAGAATAATGTAATTGCCTTGATATACAGGATTCGTAAAATCTCGAAATTGTTTAGGTCGTAAACTATTTATTTCAATAGCTAAATCTTCATTGGCGATAAACAGTTTATGAGCAGCTTGTCCATCTGCATTCAATACGAATTTGTGATGATCGTTTTCAACAGTTGGAATGATTCTTTTATTGGCAGTTAAATCATAAAGAACGGCTGCGCCAGCATTGTCAAAATTATCAATTTGAAAATATTTGGTAGAAGGCAATTCAAGATTAAACAAAAAACTGCTATGCCCTTCCAAGTTAAAGTTGCGAGGATAAACCAGGCTTGCTTTGCAAACAGAGACCTTTGTGTTATATTCAATGCCATTGTCTATTCCATCGTAGCCTTTAATATTGAATTGGGTACTTACTTCATTAAAAAAATCTAATTCAGTATTTAACAAACTCAACGGCACGTTAAATTCGTAATTTTTAATATCAAAACCAGTAAAATAATCTTCTTCGAGTAACTCATCCCCTATTTCAATACTAAAGTGTTGGTTATTGGAAGTATTTTCCTTATGACTTCTACCTACCATTTTAAAATTGACAACAGCATCAATGCTAGCAGTTTCATATAATTGTTCATTGTTTAATTTGAAATTAACTCCATGATTTTCTCCTGTTGGTAAGAGGTCTGTCATATCTGCAATTACACTGCTGACAAATCCTTCTCCTTTATCAAATGTTGAAGGGTAATGATAATGTGTTTCATCGTGTGAAGGCTCATAAATGTTCAAGGGTTCTCCAAAGTGAAATGTATTTGTAGGCAGTAAAATTGATTCGTGGAGGAAATAAGGTTCAGGTGTACCAAAGTTTGAAACATCATTTTGCTCCCCCTCAAAACGCAGGTTTGGCTGGCTACTGTCAGATACTAAAAAATAGGTTCTGGTATCATCAAACAAGCTAAACTCCACTTGAGGTTGATAAAACGGGTCTTCATAAAGTTGGGTATCAAAAGCACCATCATTTTTAGTGCCATAAAATTCAATAAAATCATCTGAGCCAAATGTGCCATTCGTTGTGACATAAATGGGAATTTCTTCGCCCGCCGTGATTAACTTGAAATCAGCACCAACTAGAGGAATGTCTGATTCTGACAAAGCTTGATAAGAAATTCTATGCAATCCAGTTTCATCAGATTGAAACTTATAATATGTTTTATTAAAGTCAATCCATTCGTTGCCATATTGTCCAAAAGAAGCGATAGAGGAAACGAATATTAGGCTTAGAATTAACGTGTATTTTTTTAAAAAATTCATAAGAAATATTTTTAATAGGGTATTGCTTTTAAATACTGATTCAAAATTCGTCTAATATTCAGTGTTTTACAACAACGTTTGTATCTATTTGTCTTTTTGAAAATGGCACATGTTTTTTATTAAAATTTTATAATGTTTTGATTATTAGTTTGTTGTGATAAAAATTTTGTATTGATAAAATAGATTTGTATTTTGGGTAAATTTAAAAAACATTTATTTGTGAAAAAAAACAAGCTCATACAGTTGATGGAAAGTATTCCTGCAAAGGAATATGACAGTATTTTACTATTCCTTGAATCAAAAGCTGTAAATGAGAATCCCAAAGCATCCTTATTGTTTAGTGAATTAATTAGGATCATAAAAGTTTCTAAAAAGAGTGGGGAAGTAAAAATTTCAAAGGAGGAATTATTTAATCTTATATACGGAAATAAGCAATACAATGATGATGTATTGAGAAAATTAATGTCTTTTGTGATTCAAAAAATCGAGCTTTACCTGATTTTTAAAGAATCCCAAAAAGATAAATCTTTTTCTAAGCTTAGTTTATTGAAATATTACCGATCATCAAAGCTAACCAAGCACTTTGATGGGCATTTTAGATATTTAGAAAATAGAAAAAAGACCGCAACCTATGATGCTGATTTTTTCCATACCGAATTAGGTCGATTTACAGAGTACAACAATTTTATTGGAGAATACAAGGGGCGGCAGTTTCCTCGAAAATACCAAGAAGCGTCAGATGCATTAGATCAATATTTTATTTTGGAAAAATTAAAAATGTGTGTTTCTATATTGACACATAAAAGAATTTCTAAAAAGGAATACAATCTTGTTTTTTTGGAAGAAATATTGGATCATTTGGAAAAAGAGTCTTCTTATTTAAAAGTCGATTCCATAAAGTTGTTTTATATGGCTATAAAAATACAACTGCGTAGAAATGATGTATGGGCATTTGAAGATTTGATTGTCCAGTTATCAAAACAAAACAACATAACAATAGAAGACTTGCGAGACATTTATTTCATAGCCTTTAATTACTGTGTACAAAAGGTGAATGAAGGGCATTCGAGGTATTTAGAAAAACTGTACATATTGTATAAGCAGTCTTTAGAAAACAACATTTTACTATTAAATGAAAAAATATCGCCCTGGAACTATAAAAATATTGTATCTGTGGGATTGCGGTTAAAAGATTATGAATGGATATATAAATTTATTCAACAATATAAAAAGAAACTAGATGGTTCTGATGCGCAGAATGCTTATAATTACAATCTGGCGAGGTATTATTTTTACATAAAAGAATACAAGAAGCTACTACAATTGCTTCAAGTGGTTGAATACAGCGATGTTTTTTACAAATTAGATTCAAAAACATTGTTGCTAAAGGCTTATTATGAAATGAATGAGTTTGATGCATTGCATTCATTAATGGACAGTTTTAAACAATTGTTGCGCAGAAAAAAAATTATATCAGACAATCACAAAACAAATTACTTAAACTTGGTACGATTTTTAAAACGGCTGAGTCAAATTAATCCAAGAGATAAAAAACGATTGGCAACACTAAAAAAGCAAATTGACGAAAGTTCGCAAATAGCGGATAAAAATTGGTTGTTAGAAAAAATGGAAGAGAAAAATAATATTTATAAAATTTCAGCCCAGTGAACATAAGTGACCTAGATTTGTTTTTTTAATATGTTGATAAAATTTTCTACAAAAGTTGATCAAAGTTGCGAAAAAGTATTTGCTCAATTTGATGAAAAATTATTCCTCGAACTGTCTCCACCACTGTTGCCAGTCAAACTGATACGTTTTGATGGATGCCAAAAAAACGATGAAGTACATATCGAAATGTTGTTTGGTCAAAAGTGGGTAAGTAAGATTATTGCCAATGAACACAATGCCGAACAAATATATTTTGTAGACGAAGGCATACATCTTCCATTTCCTTTGAAAAGTTGGAAACATTTTCATCGGATATTATCCAACAAATCGCAGACAATTGTTATAGACGAAATATATTATCAAACAAATAATTTACTTATAGACTGCTTGGTTTACCCTTTGTTTTGGGTGATTTTTGGCTACAGAAAAAATATTTATAAAAAAAAGTTTGCCGTTTGAGTAAAAAGGAACGGTTTTTGAAAATCAATAGAGTAAATAGTGATAGCCAGGTTGAATTAAAATTAGTAGAGAGTTGATAATTGTAAATCAAGACATAAGTGTGCGCCCTGGAAATACTAGAGAAAATGATAAGTATCTTTCTATTAGGGAAGAAATACTATCAGAATACGAGATTGGAAAAATGTTCTTAGAGAACAAACTTTCAATGATTCGTTCAAATTTAGATAATCATCTATACAATTTTTTCTTAGTAAAAATTGCTAGTAAAATAGTGGGCTATGGAAAAATCATTCAAGGAGAATTGCCTGCGAATGGTCATGTGGGAAAAGTAGAATTCGGTCTGTTAAAAAAATACAGACAGGATGAAATTAAGCGTAAACTCTTGATAGGAATAGAAGGTTTTGCATTGCAAAATAATTTGAAGCGTTTAGATCAAACTATCAGTCTTTATGATTATGACGATGTACAACTATCTATAACACTCGGTTATAAGATTGAGGGACGTATGAAGAACGCCAATTTCATAGATGGAAAATATTTTGACAGCTATCTTTTAGCAAAAATGATATAGTTGCATTTGTTACCAATACTTCATTTTAATACTTATTGATTCTTGAGGGCTGAAACTACAGTCTTCAAATGTTGGAGCTGTCAAAAAACGTGGCTTTGCATTGTTTGAAAAACCGTAACCTTCTTTGGGAATGCCTACCAAATTGTAATCCATATCTTCATTCTTGTTTTCATCATCTAACAAAGTAATGGCGTACTTTTTAGCTGGTTGAAGATCGTTTATTTTATAAACAACTGTTGACTTAGAGATTGTAGATTTGTCAATGCTATAGGTCACAAAAGGGTCATAAGGAAATTGGTTAGCGTTTTCATAAACGGATACTAAAATATTTCCAGTTCCTGCTTGGATATTGGTAATGGTTAGTTCGACAACCTCAGCATTTTGGCTATCAATCAATTGAAGTGTGAAAAGTTGAAAGAATATTATAAATAAGTACATAAATATCATACGATATTTTATTCAAACTATTGTCTTTCAAGAAACCAAACCAAGCTAACAAATAGTGTTTATTTTCGTAATATGAATTTAACAACTACCAAATCCATTTTCGATATTCAAAATAAATGGACTATCCAAATAAAAAATTTATACATAATATAGCACAAAATTTATGTGGACTTTGTTGTATAAGTTATGAAAATTATACGCAAACAGTTTATGCGGACGAATCAGTTTTAATAGTACATCCTGGTCTTAGCAAAGTTGTGTCAAAAATTGAAGACTTTGGAGAAGTTTATGATAGGGATTCTTTTCAATTACTAAAAGAAATGTTCAATAATCCCGATGAAAAATATGCTGTTTCATTGGAGCAAAAAAATGGGAGCTGGGTAGAGCTGAAAACGAAAAGGGTGAAAGCCACCGAATTTTCTGAAGAAATAATAGTTGCTACCTTTCAAAATATTACAGAACAAAAAATTAAAGAAAAGAAAAGAGAAGAATCTATTTCAAAGTTTAAAAGTGATTTAGATGTTTTTGAATACATAGCTTCGCACGACTTAAAAACACCTTTACGGACAATCGTAAGTTTTCTTAACCTTATTGAATTAGAGCTAAACAATGATTCCATTGATAAAGAAAAGGTAAATGAATATATTAAATTGGCACTTAGTGGAAGTGAAAATATTAAAAAAATAATCCATGGAATTGAGTATTATTTAGGTTTGAAAAAATCCAAAATTTTTGCAAAAGAAATAGACCTAAACAACTTAATGGAAACGTTAAGCCGAGATAATAAGGCAAATTATCAATATGTAGATATTGAGATTACTTTTGATAAACTCCCTAATTTTTACGCTGATGAATCACACTTTCTAACTCTTTTTGACAACTTAATTGACAATGGCATAAAGTTTAACAATGAAGAGACTATTAAAGTAGATATTCAGTACTCTGAGGATAGGCAAAATCATATTTTTAATGTAATTGACAATGGCATTGGAATAAAAGGAGAATATTGCAGCCTTGTTTTTGAAATGTTTAAAAAGTTGAACAACGGAACTGAATACACAGGCATTGGGATGGGGCTGGCTGTTTGCAAGACCATTGTTAAAAAATATGACGGAGAGATAGGGGTTGCTAAAAATAGCGACCAAGGTACTTCCATTTATGTAAAAATTCCCAAAAAAAATGTGTTTAGAGATACAACTTCTTTACTTTACCATATTGGCAAAGGAAACTAAAAAGTTGTCATAATCAAGGAATGTTTTATATCACAGCATTTTTTGTTTTTTCAATAATAGACTCATAAAAATTTTCATACATCGGTCTGATGGATTCTATATCAAATTTTTTAGCTTGAATAAATGCATTCTGTTTAAATTCGTCCAGTTTTTCGCTGTTTTCTAGCAAAGATATTGTGTTTTTTGCCATATCTTCAGTGTCTCCCACTTCGCTGAGGTAGCCCGTTTGGTTGTGGATGTTTATTTCTGGAATGCCTCCTGCATTAGACGAAATAACGGGAACTTCACAGGCCATAGCTTCTAGTGCTGCTAAGCCAAAACTTTCATTTTCCGAAGGCAATAAAAATAGGTCAGAAACGGCTAACAACTCTTTCACAGCATCTTGTTTTCCGAGAAAACGCACATCATCACAAGTGCCCAAGTCTCGACACATTTGCTCCGCTTTTTTTCTATCAGGACCATCACCAATCAATAATAATTTTGCAGGAACTTCTTTTAGAACTTTGCTAAATACATCAATCACATCCGTAACACGTTTGACTTTTCTAAAGTTAGAAGTGTGTGTTAGGATAAATTCTCCATTGGGTGCAATGGCCTTTTTGAAATGGCTTTTATCCACTTTTTTAAAAGCATCTAAATCAATAAAATTTGGAATGGCTTGAATTTCTTTTGTTATTTCAAAAGAATCATAAGTTTGTTGTCTTAGAGAGTCTGAAACTGCCGTTACACCATCAGAAGCATTTATTGAGAAAGTTACTACTGGAGCATAAGTAACATCTTTTCCAACCAAAGTTATATCTGTTCCGTGAAGCGTAGTAATAACGGGGATATTTATGCCCTGCGTTTTTAAAATACTCTTAGCCAAAAAAGCCGCCGAAGCGTGTGGTATAGCATAATGAACATGGATAATGTCCAGATTGCTGAATTTTACTGTATCTACTAATTTACTTGCCAGAGCAGTTTCATAAGGAGGAAATTCGAACAGTGGGTAATTGGTGAAACTTACTTCATGAAAAGTAATATTGTCATTAAAATGAACCAATCTAAATGGTTGTTTATATGATATAAAATGAACTTGATGTCCATTATCAGCTAAGGATTTCCCCAATTCTGTTGCAACAACACCACTACCTCCATAAGTTGGATAACAAACAATTCCTATATTCATTGTTGATGATTTTTTAGTATAAAATGCGCTCAAATTTCAAATAAAGGATAAGACCAATTTAAAAACCATCAAATTACATTTCAAAGTAAAATGTTGACAATCAATATTTTGAAAAAAAATATTGATACATGTTAATTTGATCTTATCAATTAATTATTAAAATAACACACTGGAATATGTATTGTTTTACTTACAAAATATAAAATTCAAAGAGTGTTCATATTTAATAATATGCAAAATTAAAAATATTATTCTTAACAAATAATGTATTACAATCAGTTAACTAGTGTTTTGCGTAAATGATTCTTTTTTAACCTATTTTTAGATAATGATTGGTACATATATTGCAGATTTAATATCAACCTCAAATATTACAATGGGCTCTTATAATACTTTGTAACAGGGTTTTAGTATTTCTAGGACCCTGTTTCTTTTTTTATAGCAAGCGACTGAGCAACCAACCAAGCAGTAGTCCAGGCAGCTTGAAAATTAAACCCACCTGTTACAGCATCAATATCCAAAACTTCACCAGCAAAGTATAGATTACTAAGCAATTTGCTTTCCATTTTTTTAAAATTGACTTCATTTAAATCAACGCCACCGCAAGTTACAAACTCTTCTTTAAACGTGCTTTTTCCAGTAACTTGTAATTCGCAATTTGTCAGCATTGAAGCAAAAGCGTTTATTTTTTTGTTGGATAAATCAGCCCAATTGACCTTTTCTATTTTCAGTATTTCTAACATTCTTTGCCACAACCTTTTAGGAATATCAAATT
>JAHDGP010000166.1:0-916 GCA_020627525.1 Bacteroidota bacterium | reverse complement strand
ATTGGTTTTTGGAGGATGTTTTTTTTCCTCCAAAAGTATTTTTTAAATTTTTTATTTCGCTTTCAACCTCATTGAAGTGAAGATTTGTCCAGTTTATAAAAATGCTGAAATTGTAATTGCGCTGATGAAGTAATCTCGCACCCCAAGCCGAGAGCTTGAGAATACCGGGACCACTGAGTCCCCAGTGTGTTATAAGAATAGGACCGTTTTCTTTCAGTTTAGAATCTGCGATGCGGACGGAGCCATTTGAAACAGAAAGACCAGGTAAGTCTTGCAATAAAGGATTAGATATTTTGAAAGTGAATAAGGAAGGGATAGGTTCAATAATGTTGTGCCCCAATTGTTCTAAATGCTCCCATATTCGTTTACTGCTTCCTGTTGCTATTAATAAATTTTTTGTTGTAAATGCATCATTGGAAGTCGTTAGGTTCCAGTATGCTTCGTCTTTTTCAAAAGAGCTTACTCGACATTTTTTTATTACTTTAATTTTGTATTTTGGGATACATTTTAAAAAGCAATCAATAATAGTTTGGGACTTGTTGCTGGTGGGAAACATACGTCCGTCTGCTTCTATTTTGGTAGGTACATTTTTTTCATCGAGCCAAGCGATCATATCCCCACACATAAATTGGTGAAAGGGACCTCGTAAAGCTTTATTTCCTCGCGGATAAAACTTAACCAACTCTTTAGGGTCGAAGCATGCGTGAGTGACATTGCATCTGCCGCCGCCCGAAACTTTTACCTTTTCTAAAACTCTTTGGCTTTGTTCTAATATTAAAATTTTAGACTCAGGTGCTTGCTCTGCTAGTCGTATCGCTGCAAAGAAACCTGCCGCTCCTCCTCCAACTACAATTAAATCAAATATCAAAATAAAGGTTGAATTTAAAAAAAGGAGAGACCTACGAGGTTGCTAAAA
>JAHDGP010000165.1:1289-9080 GCA_020627525.1 Bacteroidota bacterium | reverse complement strand
CAATGCCCCTGTTACAAAGGCAAAGGGGAATGATCAAAATAAATTATTGGGCATTGGATCAATTTTGCATTTTGCACAAAACAATGATACTGTTTGGGGCAGTGGAATCAATGGCAAAAAAAGAGCACTAAATGCAAAGGGAGAAACACTGAATGTTTTGAGTGTACGTGGTCCACTTACCAGGGAATTTTTGATGTATAAAAATTGTGAGGTTCCTGAAATTTACGGTGACCCTGCCTTGTTGCTAAAGCATTTATATCCTCAAGAAAAAAACAACTCTAAACCTGAAAGAGACTACGTTATTGTCCCTCATTTTTCAGAATTAGAACATCCAGCTTTTAAAAATTATGAAGACAATATTGTAAAGCCAAACCAAACACCTGAAAAAGTAATTGAAGAAATTTTACAAGCAAAATTTGTCATTTCGAGTTCTCTACACGGAATCATTGTTGCAGAGTCTTACGGGATACCTGCCATTTTACTAAAAATAACCTCAGAAGAACCCATGTTCAAATACATGGACTATTATTATGGCACAGAACGTTTCAAGTTTCAATATGCAAAATCTATTGAAGAAGCTTTAAACATTGGAGGTATGAAAGCACCTATTTTTGATGCTGAAAAATTGATCACTGCACTTCGAAATTGGCACAGCAAAAACTTTAAAAATTAGCTTGACAATGAAAGTGCTGATTGTTGCAAAAGACGGTAATAGAAATACGTTCATTTCTAATTTAAGAGGTTCTATTTCAAAAAATATTGAAGTAGATTGTGGGATAGATAAATTTTGGAAAGATGAAAAACAATACGACATCATCCACGTTCAATGGCCTGAGATGTTGTCTTTTATGGTTTCCAGAAGAACATTTTCTCCAAACAATCAAAGAATTAAAAAAGTAGATGCACAGTTAAAAAAGCTCAAATCGGGTGGAGCTAAGATCGTTATAACACGTCATAATGTTTTTCCGCACAACTATTCTAGTAACTATGAAAAGCTCTATGAGATCGTTTTCAATAATATGAACGGAGTTATCCATATGGGCGATTATAGTCATCAAGAATTTTTAAAACGATACCCTGATTTAACCAATATCAAACACACTGTTATTCCACACGGTTGGTATGACAACATTCCTAATGATTGCACAAAAGAAGAAGCTAGAAAGTTTCTAAACTTAAAAGAAGATGCTTTTGTCATTCTCGCTTTTGGTGCGCTACGTGACAATGCGGAAGAACAAATGTTGTTCGAATCGTTTAAGCTCATTCAAAACCCCAACAAGCTGTTGATAATTCCAAGAGGATATTACAACAATAAAAATATTCTTTACAGATTGTTCGATTTTCTCAATCTTAAATTTTACAAAAAGTTAATTCAAAAAAAAGCTGAAAAACTTAAAACAAAACGCATTCTCTGGAATCAAAGTTTTGTAGATGAAAATGATATTCAGTATTATTTTAATGCGTCGGATTTATTGGTCATTCCCAGAATTGATATTCTAAATTCTGGAAACGTTCCACTTGGTTTTTCGTTTAAAAAAGTTGTTGTAGGTCCCAAAGTGGGAAATATTGGTGAAATACTTTCTAAAACCAATAATCCTACATTTGATCCAAATAATTATCAAAGTATTGCCAAAGCAATTGAAACTTCTTTAATTTTGAAGGATAATGGATTGGGTTCTAAGAATTTTGAATATGCAAAACAACATTGGAATTGGTCCGATATAGGTAAAAAACATGTAGATTTCTACAAAACTGTGTAGAGCCGCAGCATGCTGCGGCGCAAGTAAAGCCACAGCAGCATACTGCGGCTCAAAAAAGTAACACTATGGCACTGAAACATCAAATTAGAAAAGTACTTCCTTCTGGAGCAATTCAAGTATTGCGAAATATACACACATCTGTCAGAAAAGTACTTCCCGCAAAATGGTTGACTTGGTACTCTAATCTGAAAGTGGAAAAGTATAAGGACAAATCAACCAAAGATGTTTTTACAGATATTTATGTCAACAATAGTTTTTGGGGAAGCAAAGAAAGTGCTTCTGGAACGGGTTCTGATTATAAAAATACGAAATCGCTTATTGACGATCTAAATAAGTTGTATGTTGATTTAAAAATAACTTCTGTACTTGACATTCCATGTGGCGACTTCAATTGGATGCACAATGTTGATTACACAAACATCAAATACATTGGCGCTGATATTGTAGAACAATTAATCAAAGCCAATGCAGAAAAATACAAGGAAAATGATAACTATAAATTCGTTGTTTTAAATTTGATTGAAGATCCACTTCCCAAAAGTGATTTGATTATAATAAGAGATTGCTTCGTGCATTTATCATTCCAGAATATTTACAACTCTATAAAAAATATAAAAGCATCAGGATCGAAATATTTGATTACGACCTCTTTTCCCGACCATCCTTCAAACCTAGATATTATAACGGGTGGTTGGAGAACCTTAAATTTTCAAGAAAAGCCTTTTAATTTTCCAAAACCAGTAATTGTAATTAATGAAAATTATGTAGGTTCTAACGGAGAGTATAAAGACAAATCAATGGTGGTTTATAAAATAAGTGACATCGTGATTCCCGAAGAGGAATATCAATGATTGGTTTGACGTTTCGTATGTATGTGTGTTTATGTAGAGACGTTGCATGTGTAATTATGTAGAGACGTTGCATGCAACGTCTCTACATAATTACCGCAACGTCTCTACATAATTACCGCAACGTTTCGTCAAAATTACCACGACGTTTCGTCAAACAATTCATTCTTCCTGAACGTCACCCTTCTTCAAATTCAAAAAATGCATAACCACTGCGCCCAAACAAACCAACAGCAACAAAACGGAAGAAGCAAATGAAATCATATTGCCTGTTTTAAAATAATCAGGCTTGAATTCAAACTTAATTTCGTGTTCTCCAGCTGGAACTTTTATTGCTCTTAAAATATAGTTGACACGCATATGCTCCACCTCTTTTCCATCTATAAATGCTTGCCATCCTTTCCCCTTTCCTGGATCATACCAAACCTCAGAAAAAACAGCTAATTGTTCAGAGCCAGTCCTAGTATTATAAGTCAATAAATTCGGTTTGTAATCTGTCAAAACAATATCTCCTGCACCATCGCCTCCACTAAATCCACCTAAATAGTCATCAAACTCATTGTGTGCAAATGCGGTAGTTTTCGGGTCAAATTTATCCAAAGATTTAATCTCCTCGTCTGGTGTTGCGACCTTCTTTATATCCGAAACAAACCAAGCGTGTCCCAAAGCTTCCTTATTTACTTGCCCCTCAGCCTGCTGATTGATGATGTATTTTGTATTCAACATATTCAATACATCCATGTTGCCACGACCAATATGCTTGTCGATCATATCCTGATAGCGGCGTAACTTAACAGCGTGGTATCCACCGATAGTCTTGTGGTGGTAGGTTGTTTTATTACTGTTAAATGTATTGATGCTTAAATCCATTACACGATAATTTGGATCTCTGTCTTTCTTAATCTCTTTATCAACGGGACGTTCTGCAAAATTTGCCTCGTATTTTCTTTCAGAAACAAAGTTGGAACTGTCTAAATAACGTCTGCCAACCATTCCTAAATCAAACAACATCAACAAGGCTAAGCCTCCAATTAAAAGATATTCCTTTTTGGCAAATTTTATTTTTTCACTCAAATACACCCAAATCAATCCCGCACTTAAAACAACAAACAACAAGGAGCGCAAAGCGTCTGAACGCATAAGAGATTTTCTATCGTCTACCAAAGCTCCAACAGCATAACCCGCCGATTTCATTCTGGAATCACTCGCTCCTACAAAGTCAAACATTCCTCCACCTAATAATGCAACCAGTACACACAAACCACCGACTACTCCTGTAGAGATGTAAAGCGCTCTCAAAGCAGATTTACGTTCTACTTTTCCTTGAATGATGGCTGAAATCCCTAAAATTCCTAATAATGATAAAGTTAATTGCGGAATCACAAGGATAGAACTCACCGCTCTAAACTTGTCATACATCGGAAAGTAATAATAAAATATATCGCTGAACCACATCAGGTTTTTACCATAGGATAGCAAAACCGTAAGTAAGGTCGCAAACAAAACCCACCACTTTAATTCACCTTTCACAACCAATAATCCCAATACAAATAAAAAGCAGACAATGGCACCAAAATAAACGGGACCGCTTGTTACAGGCATATCTCCCCAATACATTGGTGCTTTTTGTAAGGCACTCGCTGGAGCACCTTTTTTACGCATCTGTTTATAAAATTTTGAATCTTTGCTTACTTTTTCCTGACTTCCGCCACCATAAGCACCAGGAATTAAAAAAGTCAAACTCTCCCCTATTCCATGACTCCATTGAAAAACATAATCTTTTTTCAAACCCGTTTTACTATCCTTTTCAGTTGCACCTGAGTCAGATAGTACAGCGGGACCACGCATTGTTTCATCGACATATTCATAAGAGGTAATTAACCTTGAACTGTTTGCTGCAATTCCCAACACAGCCCCTATTAACAAAAAGCTTGAGGCTTTTACAAATGAGGGCAACTCCCCTTCTTTAATAGCAAAAATAAAACGCACTATTACGTAGACCAGTAAAGCCAATCCTAAATAGTAGGTCATTTGGAGATGCCCACTCATTATTTCACAACCAAAACCAAAGGCAAATAAGGCGGTTCCCAGCAAATATTTTTTCTGATGATAGGTCATTAGTACTCCTGCAGCAACTAAGGGGAAAAAGGCGATGGCAAAAAGTTTACCATCATGACCGGCTTCGTAAATAATAAAATTATAGGTACACAAACCAGAAGCAAGCGCACCAACAAAACTCAACCACGGATTTACCCTCAATACAATAAATAAAATATAACTACACAATAATGTTATGAAAAAATACCCCACTGGTTGTGGTAAGTTTAACATCATAAAGTACTTACTTATTGGACGAAGTAAATTGCCAGAATACGATGCCCCACCATAAAAAGTTGGCATCCCTCCAAAAATCTGATTGGTCCACAAACTGCGTTCTCCTAATTCTTCTTCGTACTTCAAAATTTCATTTTCCTTTCCAGCCGCTGCAAGTCTATCTGGTTGCTCTACTCTTTTTCCTTTAAATGCGTCTGGAAAAAAAGCAGCAGATACAATCAGTAATAGTGCAATTGAAATTATATGTGGTAGTATTCTTTTGAAATCCATTTACTTCATTTTGAAATCAAAAAATAACAACAGGTAGTGACAAAATTTCTGAAAAAGGGAATTTTATCCACCACGGGAAGTTGTTTTGTCGGTTTTAGTTTAAATTTTATTTCGTAATTAGGATTGATTAAATAATGTACTTCTTCAAGCACTTTATACTGCTCCTTCTTTATGATTTTTCTTAGGCGCTCTATTGAAATACCTGTTTCCTTGATCTCCATCCGTCCCTCAATCAATGCCTCGCTTTCATTCATCGCAGCCATCAACCCCTTATACATCGGATTGGGCAATAAATGAAAATAAGGTACTTTAGACAAGAAACTCTTTAGAGTTTGCTGATGTCCTCCAAATGGCATATACCACGGTGGAAAGCCTAAAAAGAAAACGCCGTCATCCTTTAAAAATTTTTTGACATAAGCCATAAATTTTTCTTGATTATGGATATGTTCAATAACATCTCTCATTATAATCACATCAAATTTACCCAACTCCTCTTTTACTTCATAAATATCTTTGTAAATCAATTTTACATTGCCACAATTTGGGTGATCGCTGAAAAACTCGGTCGCTCGCTCTAACTGAATTTCATTGAGATCGACTCCCACCACATTGCAACCCATATCTACAAAAGGGAGTAAATTGCCTCCTTCGCCACAGCCAATTTCTAAAATATCCGTTCCTTGCTGTACTTCCAGATGTTGATTAATAAACGGAATTACATACTTTTCGGTTGTATATGCTTGTTCTTGAAAATATTGTCGTCGGTTTTGATGCCGTTTTTGCATATTCGCTGTTGTCTTTTTTAACTTTGATCTCTGAAAAATTTATTCAACGGAATGCTGATATAATTAATCTTCCTTTTTGATCCGAATCGTCGGACCGAGCTTATTTTTGTTCCTAGTAACATAAATAGGAGTGAAAAGAAGCAATCAAAAATTGGAAAATTTATTTTATTAGTATTCCAAAGACCGAAAATAGTGCATTTTTTTATGGTAGCTCCTAAATATTCCATTATTATTGCCACATACAATCGTATTGATGAGTTAAAAGAGCTTTTTGACTCTGTTCAAGCCTTTGATTTCCAATCAAGTAAATTTGAAATGGTCATCATTGACGACGGATCAAATGATGGAACAGAGCAATATATAACATCCTTAAAAACTGACTACAACATTGTATACAAAAAGCAACAAAATCAAGGTCCTGGAGCTGCCAGAAATTTGGGCATGCAAACCGCCAATGGAGACTACTTTTTGTTCATTGACTCAGATTGCATAATCCCTGCTGATTATCTCTCTAAGATCGACAATCATCTTGCCAAAAATGACTTAGACGCCTTTGGTGGACCAGATACTTTTCATCCGTCGTTTTCCCCACTTTTAAAAGCAATCAATTATTCAATGACCTCCTTTATTGGAACAGGTGGAACAAGAGGTTCGAAAAAGAGTGTGGCAAAATTTTATCCTCGCAGTTTTAACATGGGAATCAAACGGGAGGTATTTGAAAAAATTGGCGGAATGGGTGGCTTGCGTCATGGACAAGATATGGACTTCTCTGCAAGAATCTATGAAGCAGGTTTTAAAGTGGGATTAATCCATGATGCTTTTGTTTACCATAAAAGAAGAACAAGTCTGAGAAAATTTTTCAAGCAAATTTTTAACTGGGGAGTAGCGAGAATTAATCTTTCTCGATTGCATGAAAATTTTCTTAAACCAATTCATCTCGCACCAGCTTTTTGTCTGCTTGGCTTTATCTTCGTTTTTATACTTTCTCTGTTTACCGTTTTTGGTAAATGGATGTTCCTGCTTACATTATTGGCAATGGATGCTATAGCCCTGTTTGCATTTATCCAATCCTTTTTAACTTATAAAGATATTAGAGTGGCTTTTTTGTCTATTATTACATTATACATTCAAGTTTTTGCCTACGGTGCTGGAACATTAAGTGGAATTTTTCAATCGCTTACTGGTAAAAAAACAGCGAAGGGTTTTACTAAAAACTATTATAAATAAGTGTGAAAGCCATTCAAAGAAAAATATCAAATCGCATAAATTCTATTGTTCAAGATAAAATTATTCAAAATTCTTTTACCAGAAATAAAATTCTTGAAATTGTTATCGAACGCAAAAAGTTTAAACCTGAAGATAGCATCATAATCTTTAGTGAAGCCAGAGGTGGCAGTACTTGGTTAACTGAAATGCTAAATACATCATCCAAAACCTGTATCAATTGGGAACGGCTTCATGTTACGCAAGGTGTAGTGCCTAAAGAATACAACTTAGGATGGAGGCCGTTTATTCCAAAAAATGATAAAAATGAAAAGTATATTTCTTTGTTTGAAAAGATACACTCTTTTGAATTACAATCTAACTGGACAAAAAAATTCTTAAGCATTCAATCTCTTTTAAAAAGTAGCATTGTAATTACCAAATATGTAAGAGCAAATTTGCTTATTCCATTTCTATTAAAAAATTTACACTTTAATTTTCCACCAATTGTACTATTAAGGCACCCCATTGATACTTGTATTTCACAGATTAGAGCTTTTGGTGACTCAGATTCCAATATTGCCAATTTTG